>CANMXH010000109.1 GCA_947501315.1 Caulobacteraceae bacterium
AGCGCGGTCTTCTCGGGCGTCGCCGACCTGAAGAAGGCCTTCGAGGCCGCCCGGATGCGCCGCGCCGCCGGCCAGTCGACCCTGCTGTTCGTCGACGAGATCCACCGCTTCAACCGCGCCCAGCAGGACGGCTTCCTGCCGTTCGTGGAAGAGGGGATCGTCACCCTCGTCGGGGCCACGACCGAAAATCCTTCGTTCGAACTGAACGGCGCCCTGCTGTCGCGATCACAGGTCTATGTGCTGAAGCGGCTGGACGATGCGGCACTCGATCAACTGTTGATTCGAGCCGAGGCGCAGGAGGGCAAGGCGCTTCCGCTGACGCCCGAGGCCCGTCATGCCCTGCTGGCGCTGGCGGATGGCGACGGCCGATATCTGCTGACCATGTCCGAGGTCCTGTTCGACCTGACCTCGGTCGAGCCGCTGGATGTGCAGGCGCTGGCCGGCATCCTGCAGAAGCGGGCTCCCGCTTACGACAAGAGCAGAGAAGAGCATTATAACCTCATATCTGCACTGCATAAATCGGTTCGGGGCTCTGACCCTGACGCCGCCCTCTACTGGCTGGCGCGGATGCTGAACGGCGGAGAGGATCCGCTGTATCTGGCGCGCCGGATCGTGCGCATGGCGGTCGAGGACATCGGCGAGGCGGACCCCCTGTCCCTGCTGGTCGCCAATGCTGCCAAGGATACCTACGACTTCCTCGGCAGCCCTGAGGGCGAACTGGCCCTCGCCCAGGCCGTCGTCCATCTGGCCACCGCGCCCAAGTCGGTCGGGGTGTATGAAGCCTTCAAGGCGGCGAAGCGGGCGGCCGCCGAAACCGGCTCGCTGATGCCCCCGGCCCACATCCGCAACGCCCCGACGAAGCTGATGAAGTCGCTCGGCTACGGCCAGGGCTATCAGTACGACCCGTCCACCCCCGAGGGTTTTTCGGGTGCGAACTTCTTCCCCGACGAAATGGAGCGCCGCACCTTCTATGCCCCGAAGGGTGAGGGGCATGAGGCCAAGGTCAAGGAACGGCTGGAGCGTTGGGCGGCGATGCGAGCGGCACGGCAGGGCGAGGAATGAACCTCAACCAGGTCTCCGTCGACGTCGCCGACATCCCCCGCGCCCGGGCCTTCTACCAGCAGCTCGGGCTGGAGCTGATCGTCTCCAGCGACCACTGCGCCCGCTTCCTCTGCCCGGGCGGGGCGACCTTCTCGATCCACCGCGTCGGGGGAACTGCGCCCGGCGGGACGATGGTCTATTTCGAATGCGACGACCTTGGCGCCCGGGTCGCCGCCCTGACGGACGCAGGCGTCGTCCTTGACAGTGATCCCGAGGATCAGAGCTGGCTCTGGCGTGAGGCCCGGCTTCGTGACCCCGACGGAAATCGCCTGTGCCTGTATTTCGCGGGCGAGAACCGCGTGAACCCACCCTGGCGGGTTCCGGTCGCCTGACGTTGCCGTAACGGCGGTTTTGGGTCTAGCCTTCTCGCCGTCGATCAACCTTGGGAGGGGAAGATGAGCGATATGACCGTCAAGACGCCATGGCACCTTTGGGCCATCGCCGCTGTCGCCGTGTTTTGGAACGGATACGGCGGGTACGACTATGTGATGACCCAGACCGGCAACGCCGCCTATCTGGCGCAGTTCACGGCCGAGCAACGGGCCTATTTCGACAGCTACCCGATGTGGATGGAGGCCGTCTGGGCCATCGGCGTCTGGGGCGGGGTTCTGGGCGCTGTGCTGCTGCTCCTGCGCAACAAGCTGGCGCTCCCTGCCTTTCTGGCCTCGTTGATCGCCTTCGCCGTCAGCGTGGTCTACGGCCAGATGTCGGGCGGTTCCGCCCTGATGGGCACGACCGGGATGGTATTCAGCGGACTGATCTTCGTGCTGGGGCTGATTTTCGTGATGTACAGCCGGACGATGATCCGGAAGGGCATCCTGCGCTGAGGGGCTGACGGACGGTCGGTCTTTCGCCTATGCAGGCGCCGTGACCGACCGTACCCCCGTCTCCCTGAGCGAAGCCGACATCGCCGCCGTCCGCTCGTGGGTGATCCATGAGGACGAGGCCGTGATCGCCTTCAACAAGCCCGCGGGCCTTTCCAGCCAGGGCGGCCGCATCCAGGCGCATACGCTGGATGACCTGCTGTGGGCCTTCGCCCGCTCGAACGGAAAGCGGCCCGATCTGGTGCACCGGCTGGACCGCGACACCTCGGGCGTCATTCTCGCCGCCAGGACCAAACCCGCCGCCGGCTTTCTCGGCAAGGCGATGCAGGCGCGGCGGTTCAGGAAGACCTATCTGGCGCTGCTCTCGGCGGCACCGGAGCCAAGGTCCGGGACCATCGAAACACCCCTGCTGCGGCAGGAGATCGGCCGCGAGAGCTATATGCGCGCCGTCACCGCGGATACGCCGGGTGCCCAGGCCGCCCTCAGCCGCTACCGCACCCTGTCGGCGTCCGATGACGGGGCCCTGGTCGAGCTGGACCCGGCGACCGGCCGGATGCACCAGCTGCGGGTCCATATGGCCTCGATCGGTCGTCCCCTGGCGGGTGACGCCCGCTACGGTGGAGCCCTGACCTTTGCCGGCCGCCCTGCACCGCGTCTGATGCTGCATGCCGCCAAACTGACCTTCCCCCATCCGGAAGGCGGCTACCGCACGGTGGAAGCCCCTCCGCCGGAGGATTTCGAGGCGCTGAAGGCCGCAGCAAGGCTTTAGCTCGCGCGTCCGGCTTTCGGACGGCGGCCCGTCACCCGCAAACTGCCACCAGCGGTGAAGCCGGCGCTCAGCGTCCGCCGCGGGACAGCTGGCGATATTCGACCAGACGCTCCTTATCGCGCCGCACCTGATCCGAGACGGCGTGGTCGACGTCCAGTGATGCGTAGCGAACCCAGCCTTCGACGCCCAGCTTGTCCTGGATGGCAGCCGCCGGTGTGCGCCAGCGGAAATAGGACAGCCAGCTGACCAGCACGCCCAGCACGGCGGCCAGGCCCTGCAGGACACGGAAGCCGGCTTCACCGGTCGCCGGAGCCGGTTCCAGTGCCAGGATGAAGAGGCCGATAGCCAGTACCAGCGGCGTCATGATCCGCTGGGCCCAGCGCATCCAGTAGCGTTCGCGGCGCACGCGCCACAGCTCCATCTGAACGTGCTTTTCGAGGTACTCCATCCGCGCACCCAGCCACATGGTCAGCCGGGTCAGATACTGCGCGCGCTGGCCCCAGCCCTTGCCGTCCTGCTGGAACTGGGTCTCGGCCTGGTCGGCCATGGCCCGGGCGGTGGTAAAAAGGTTCTGCAGCTCACGGGTCCGTTGCACGATCTCGCGCGACAGTTCGTAGGAGTCGTTCTCGAGCTGGAACCGGTACTGGATGAACAGCACGGCCTGCAGGCCCCAGTAGAGGCCGAGCGCTGCGATCATGGCCCCGGCGGCCAGACCCAGCCCCATCGCCGCCGATCCGGTCCAGCCTGTGAACAGGCCCGGACCGAGGATGGCCAGGGCGGCAAAGGCGGCAAGGGCCCCGGCCTGGCTCAACCGCTTCACAGTGACGTGCATCAGGAGCGCCTGGAATACCCGCCGGCCATAGCCGTGGATCCGGCTGCGAATGTCAGCGTCAACCGGGAACCGCTCCTCGATCTGGCGGCTGAACAACACGTGGAACCGGTCCGGCTTCCCGTCCGTCTCCCAGAAGGGAAAGATATCGAGCGGCTGGTTGAAATACTCGTCGATGTGAGAGCTCACGATCGCCTCGGCCTCGGGCGTCGCGGCAAAATACTCGCTCTCGGAAATGGGGCGCAGAATGCCGTCGCCGCCGCGCAAGGCCTCGCGGCCGTGGCTCGGTGTCGGCGACGGAACCGCCCGGTTCGGGCTGTCCTGGGCTCCGCGCGGCGGCGGATTCGGCGCGGCCTGCAGCCGGCCGTCATCGCCGTGGCCACCGTCATGCGGTGTCCCGTGGCTGTCATGCCCGTGGGCATCGTGTCCGTGGCTGTGAGCGTCGTGCGACATGGCGCTTCGGCGGTCCCTTGAGTCGTCAGCCCTGAAGTATGGCAGGTCGCGCCGCAGGGCGGGCGGCGTTCCCCTCGGGCGCGAAGCAGCACCCAAGTCTGGATATCGGCGTTAACCCTGCCTCGCGGTCAAGTGAAGTTTCAGTCAGAACGGATAACGCGCCATGGCGGCGGCGCAACCGAGCAGTAGAATCAACAGGAGGGCTTCCAGCCTTACCCATGTCCGCGCCCGCTTCAGTTCCTGGGCGGGGGGCGTAAAGGCGGCCGCGCCTGCCGCTGCCCTGCGCCAGCGGATGAACAGCAGCGTCGGCCCGATCGATACCAGGGCCATCAGGACAAACAGGCCCATCTTGGCCCAGAAGAACGGATTGGCCTCGTAGAAGGCCCATCCCTTGCCGCCCCAGATCACCCGACAGATACCGATGACGACCGCGAGGCCGGCGACCAGGCCGTAACCGGCGTCGACCTTCGTCAGTCGGGCGGGATCGACGGTGGCGTCCCTCAGCATCACCCACTCCATGGCCAGCAGGGCGACGAGTCCGAAAACAGTGATGTGGTGGACAATGGCCAGTCCAAGATCGAGCAAGCGCGCCTCCTTCGTTTTGCGGCCGGGTAGAGTATAAGCCCCGCATCATGACACGTTTTCTGATCGTTGCAGCAGGGGGTGCCCTCGGCGCTGTCGCCCGCTACGGGGTCGGACGTCTGCTGCCCGCCGGAGGCTGGCCCTGGGCCACGCTGACGGTCAATGTCGCCGGCGGCCTGCTGATGGGGCTGCTGGCAGGCTGGCTGGCCTTCCGCGGCGGGGTGCATGGCGAGTCCATCCGCCTGTTTGCCGCCGTCGGAGTTCTCGGAGGCTTCACCACCTTCTCGGCCTTTTCGCTGGAGGCGGCACTGTTGATCGAGCGCCGTCAAACGGCCATGGCGGGCGGCTATGTCCTCGCCTCGGTGGTCCTGTCGATCGCCGCCCTGTTTCTCGGCCTGATGGTCGCCCGCCGCGCCTTCGGAGCCGCCCCTTGACCGATGAAACCATCCAGGACGCTCCTGACGCTCCCAAGCGCGAGGTCCTGACCCTCTATGTCGCCGAGGCCGAGGACGGCATCCGGCTGGACCGCTGGTTCCGCCGGCGCTGGCCGCACCTGTCCAACATCCAGGTGCAGAAGATGGCCCGCAGCGGCCAGATCCGCGTCGACGGCGCCCGTATCAAGCCCGAAGGCCGCCTGACCGCCGGTGCCGCCGTGCGTGTCCCGCCGATCCCGGATGACACCTCGCGTCAGGCCGGCGACGTCCACACCCTTTCCCCGCAGGATATAAAGTTCGCCAAATCCCTCGTCCTCTATGAGGACGACATGGTCATCGCCATCAACAAGCCCCACGGCCTCGCCGTCCAGGGCGGCACCAAGACCAGCCGCCACGTCGACCGGCTGCTGTCGGCCTGGGGGGAGGGGATGGACCGCCCGCGTCTGGTCCACCGGCTTGACCGCGACACCTCCGGCGTCCTCCTGCTCGGCAAGGGCCCTGAGGCGGCCAAGCGGCTGGCCGGGGCCTTCGCCCGGCGTCAAGCCAAGAAGACATATTGGGCCATCGTCATCGGCAACCCCAAGCCCGCCGCCGGCCAGATCGACATGCCGCTGAAGAAGACCGGCATCAATGATTTCGAGATGATGCGCCCGGCCGACCGCAAGGATCCCCGCGCCGAACCGGCCGAGACCGCCTTCGCCACCATCTCCCGTGCCGCTCACCGGGCCAGCTGGATGGCCCTGCGGCCCTTCACCGGCCGGACCCACCAGCTGCGCGCCCATATGGCGGGCATCGGCCACCCGATCCTCGGCGACCCCAAATACGGGGACGAAAAGTCGAAGGAACTTACCGGCCCGCTGAAGCTGCAGCTTCATGCCCGCAGCATCGAGCTGGAGCATCCGCGCGGCGGCATGCTGAAGGTCGAGGCCCCCCTGAGCCCCGAAATGCGTGCCGGCTTCGCCCATTTCGGCTTCGAGGAGGCCGAGGGCAATGAGAGCGATCCGTTCGAAGGGGTGCGCCGGCAGCGATGAGACCCCTCGCCGTCTTCGACATCGACGGAACCCTCGTCGACAGCCGCGCCTCGATCCATCGCGCCGCCTGCGAGGCCGCGCGCGACATCGGCCTGCCCGAACCGGACTATGACCGTGTCCGCCAGATCGTCGGCCTGTCGCTGGAGCACGCCATGGCGGTGCTGGAGCCCGGGCTCGATGCGCCGACGCTGGCCCGCTTCGTCGCCGGCTTTCGCGCCAGCTTCAACCGCATGTACCAGGAAGGGCACGAGGAGCCCCTCTACCCCGGGGCCATGGAGACCATCCGACGCCTGCATCGCGACGGCTGGCGGCTGGCGCTCGCGACAGGCCAGAACCGCCGCGGTGTGGCCCGCAATCTGGCCCGCGAGGGCTGGGCCGATCTGTTCCTCTCGTCCCACTGCGCCGAGGACGGCCCCGGCAAGCCCGATCCGGCCATGCTGCATGCCGCCATGGCCGCCTGCGACGCCTGTCCGGCCACCACCCTGATGATCGGCGACACCGCCCACGACATACAGATGGCCATCAATGCCGGTGTCCTGCCGCTGGGCGTCGCCTGGGGCTTCCATACCGTCGAGGAACAGCAGGCCGCCGGGGCCCGCCACGTCGCACGCTCCTTTGCCGAACTGACCGTGGTGATGGACGGTTTCGCCGACCTGACCCGCGCCGCCTGAGACCCTGTATGAGCCATATCCCGCCCCTCGATCCCAATGTCGCCGCCCGCAAGGGCTTCCGCGAGTCCGAGGAGCGCCTCAAACGCTTCTGGAAGGCGGTCGATGTGGCGGAAGGGCAGGGTGCCCAGGGCACGTTCTGGGCCGTTACGCTGGACGGCCGCACGCCGAAGACCCCGGCCCATGCGCCCTTGCGCCTGCCCACCGAGGCCGCGGCCCGTCTGGCGGCCGGGGAATGGGCCGCCCAGGGCGAGTTCATCGACCCCGCGACCATGCCCGCCACCCGTCTGGCCTCGACCGCCATCGACCGGGTCCCGCAGGTCCGCGAGGCCGTGGCCGACGAGATCGCCGCCTTCGCCGGGACGGACCTGCTCTGCTATCTCGCGGAACATCCCACCTCACTGGTGGCCGAACAGGCGCAGGCCTGGGGGCCCTGGCGCGACTGGGCCGCACGCACGCACGGCATAACGCTGGAAGTCGCCGAAGGCATCGTCCACCGGCCGCAGGATCCGCAGGCGGTGGTGCGGACGCGGGCGCTCGCCCTGGCCCTCGACGATTTCGCCCTGACCGGCCTGGCGACGGCCACCCCCCTGCTGGGCTCGGCCGTGCTGGCCCTGGCCCTGCAGCAGGGCGAGATCGGTGGCGAGGCCGCCTTCGAGCTCAGCCGCCTCGACGAGTCCTTCCAGGAACGCCAGTGGGGCGTAGACGCCGAGGCCGCAGAACGCACCGCCGCCCGGCGCGCCGAGGCCGTGCTGCTGGAGCGGTGGTTCCGGGCGCTCGACTAGCATTCCTCCCCCTTGGGGAAGGGGGACCATGCGAAGCATGGTGGAGGGGCGCTTGCCTCCGCC
>CANMXH010000110.1 GCA_947501315.1 Caulobacteraceae bacterium
TGACGATGCCCGCATCGAGGATGTGGTCACCAAGGTGCTGGCCGCCGCCGGTCCTGCCGGCCTGTCACCCGCCATCGCCGAGCCGGTGTGGCGGACCCTGATTGACCGCTGCATCGCGCATGAGTTCGAGACGTTCGACCGGACGCGCGGCTAGCGTCTCCCCACCCGCCTCAGCCTTTCAGCGACCGCAGCATGAGCTCGTGCCGATAGGCCGCCACATCGCCAAGGGCGATCTCCAGCGCGTTCCTGACCCGGTCCAGCAGCGGCGGCGCCGTGGCCTTGTCCGACGCCTCAGCCGTCTGGCAGGCCGACGCCAGCGTGTCAGCACCGATGCCGGCCGCCGCCCCCCGGATGGTGTGGACCGCATCGCGCCAGCCGTCGTCGCGGACGTCCAGCAGCGGTGACCACATTCCCGCCTGCTGGGTGAAGAGGTCCAGCACCTCTTCGGTGATGGCGTCGTCGCCGCCGGTCATCCGCTCCAGAACGGTGAAGTCGACCGCGCCGGACAGGTCACGTCGCGCCATCAGCCGGCCGTCTCCTCGCCCTTGGCCAGCCGGGAGTTCCAGGCGGACCAGGCGAAATAGATCACCAGGCCGGCGAGGTTCCAGTAGAGGAAATACAGCTGGGTCGAGGGCCGCAGGCTGAAGAAGAAGATCACACATCCGACGATGGTGATCGCCCCCACCAGCCACCAGAGCGGTGCCTTGAAAACGCGCGGGCGGTGCGGATCGCGGATGCGCAGGACGATCAGGCAGACACCCACCGCCGCGAAGGCCGCCAGAGTTCCGGCATTGGCCAGCGAGGCCAGCTCGTCCAGCCGCATGACGCCGGCCAGTCCGGCGACCACGATGGCGGTGAAGATGGTCACCACGGCCGGCACGCCGCGCGAGGACACCCGGGCCAGACGCCGCGGCAACAGGCCGTCGCGGGCCATGCCGAGGAAGATGCGGCTCTGGCCGAACAGGAAGGCCAGAAGCACGGTCGGCAGGGCGACCACGGCCGAGACCGCGATCCACTGCGCCGCCGTGCCCTGCCCCATCTCGCGCAGGATCAGCGCCAGGGGCTCGGGGCTTTCGGCGAAGCTGGCCACGGGCCGGGCCCCGATCGCGGCCGCCGCCACGACCAGGTACAGGGCCGTGCAGACGACCATGGAGCCGACGATGCCGATGGCCAGATCGCGCTCGGGCCGTTTGGTCTCCTCGGCCGCCGTCGAGATGGCGTCGAAGCCGTAGAAGGCGAAGAAGATGATCGCCGCCGCCGCCATGACCCCGGTCTGGACCACAGGCTGGCCGGTGATCTGTTCCGCGAACGGCAGGGCGGGCGAGCCGAAGCCATTGGGCATGAAGGGGGTGAAGTTGGCGGCGTCGAAGGCCGGCAGGGCGATGGCCACAAAGGCGATCAGGGCCACGATCTTGATGACCACGAGGATGGCGTTCAGCGTCGCACTCTCGCGGGTGCCCAGCAGCAGCAGGCCGGTCACCACGGCGATGATGAAGACGGCCGGCAGATTGATCAGCCCGCCCTCGACGTGCGGTCCCGCCGCAAGAATGGCCGGCAGCTCAACGCCCATCCCGGCGAGGAAGCCGACGGCATAGCCAGACCAGCCCACCGCCACGGCCGAGACCACCAGCGAATATTCGAGGATCAGGCTCCAGCCGACGATCCAGGCGATCAGCTCGCCCAGCACGGCGTAGGAATAGGTATAGGCACTGCCCGCCGCCGGCATCATCGTCGAGAGCTCGGCATAGGCCAGGGCGGCGCAGGCGCAGACCAGCCCTGCCAGGGCGAAGCTGATCATCACCGCCGGTCCCGCCAGGCCGGCGCCGACCCCGATCAGGGTCAGGATGCCGGTGCCCACGATGGCCCCGACACCGAGCGCCATCAGATGCGGCCAGCCCAGCGTCTTCTTCAGCGCCGGCCCGTCGTGCGGGGCCAGCATGGCGTCGATCGAGCGCCGGCGGTTCCAGAAAGCCATGGTCGTTTCCCCCGTCGCCGCTCCCCGGCGGCTGATTCACGGGACCCTAGCCCGTCCTGCGACAAACCGAAACGGACCCGCAAATCTCCTTGCGCCCGTGAGTCATTCCCCTTAGGACCGCCCTCCCCGAAACCGGCTTCGGACCGGCGCAGGGCAGGACGGCACAAGCCTTGCCTGGCATACGCCAGACGAATGGTTCGGGTGATTAGCTCAGTTGGTAGAGCAGCTGACTCTTAATCAGCGGGTCGCAGGTTCGAACCCTGCATCACCCACCATTTGTGCTTTTCCCCGATAAGTGAAAAGTGTTCCGGCGGGGGACGGTCCAGCTTCTGGACTTCCGGCCCCCGACAATGTTCATCTCTCCCGGCCAAGGATGCAGCCGCCGAGCGCGGCGCGAGACGTCCGAGAACGCCCCGGGGATGAAACACCATGAAGCGCGCTTTTCTGACCACGGTCGCCCTGCTGGCGCTCGCCTGTCCCGCCGGGGCCCAGACGCCGGGGCCCGTCGCCGGCGCCGAAACGGCAGCGCCCGCCGCCGCGCCTGCGGAGGCATCGGCCGAGGCCCCCAAATGGGATGTGCAGAACCCGCCCGGACCGTCGCGTGACATCCCCATCGATGTGACCCGCGGGACGTGGATGTCGCTGGACGTCAGCCCGGACGGCCAGACCATCGTCTTCGACATGCTGGGCGACATCTATGTCATGCCCGTCGCCGGCGGCGAGGCGCGGGCCATCGCCTCGGGCGTGGCCTGGGACATGCAGCCGAAATGGTCGCCGGACGGCCGCCACATCGCCTTCACATCGGACCGGGCCGGCGGCGACAATATCTGGATCATGGAGGCCGACGGCTCCAGCCCGACCCAGGTGTCGAAGGAGACCTTCCGCCTGCTGAACCAGCCCGAATGGTCGCCCGACGGCCAGTTCATCGTGGCGCGGAAACATTTCACCTCGTCCCGCTCGCTGGGAGCCGGCGAGCTGTGGATGTACCACCGCTCGGGCGGCAACGGCGTGCAGATGACCGAGCGCCGGACCCAGCAGAAGGACACGGGCGAGCCCGCCTTCTCGCCGGACGGCCGCTATGTCTATTTCAGCGACGACGCCACACCGGGCGCGACCTTCGAATACTCCAAGGACGTAAACGACCAGATCTACATCGTCCGCCGTCTGGATCGTGAGACCGGCGAGATCGATCCCTATATCACCGGCCCCGGCGGTTCGATCCGCCCGACGCCGTCGCCCGACGGCAGGTCGATCGCCTTCATCCGCCGCGTTCGCTACCAGTCGACCCTGTATGTCATGGACATCGAGTCCGGGCGTGAGACTCCGGTCTTCTCGGGCCTCGACCGCGACCTGCAGGAAACCTGGGCGATCCACGGCGTCTATCCGGCGATCAGCTGGACCCCCGACAACCGCTCCATCGTCTTCTGGGCCGACGGCCGCATCCAGCGCGTCGAGGTCGAAACCCGGGCGGTGGCGGACATCCCCTTCCACGTCGCCGATACCCGTCGGGTACAGGATACGGTGCGCTTCCCCGTCGAGGTGGCACCCGACACCTTCGACGTCCGCATGATCCGCTGGGCCCGCCCCTCACCGGACGGGACAAAGGTGGTGTTCGAGGCCCTCGGCAATCTGTGGATCCGCGACCTGCCGACCGGAACTGCGCGCCGGCTGACGCGCCAGACCGACCATTTCGAGCTGTATCCCAACTGGTCCCGCGACGGCCGCTCCATCGTCTATACGACCTGGGACGACCAGGAGTTCGGCTCGGTGCGCGTGGTCCCGGCCTCGGGCGGCGCCGGTCGCGTCGTGACCTCCAATCCCGGCCACTATATCGAGCCGACCTTCTCGCCGGACGGCCGGACCATCGTCTATCGCACCGTCAGCGATGGCTTCCTGACCAGCGCCCTGTGGAGCCGCGACCCCGGCGTCTATCGCATCCCCACGGCCGGCGGTGCCCCGGTCTTCATGACTGACGACGGCTCCAGCCCCCAGTTCGGCGCCGACAATGACCGGGTCTTCCTGCAGGACCGCGACGGCGACAAACAGACCCTGATCTCGGTCAACCTGGACGGCGCGGACGAGCGGACCCACCTGACCTCGGAATGGGCGAGCGAGTTCGCCGTCTCTCCCGACGGAAACTGGATCGGCTGGACCGAACGGTTCAATGCCTATGTCGCGCCCTTCGTCATGGCGGGCCGACCCGTCGCCATCAGCGCAGAGGGCAAGTCCCTGCCCCAGGCCCGGGTCACCCGTGACGCCGGCGAATGGCTGAGCTGGTCAGGCGACTCGCAGCGGCTGCAATGGTCGCTGGGGCCACAGCTGTTCACCCGCGACCTGAACCAGGCCTTCACCTTCGTCGACGGTGCACCCGACGAACTGCCCGCACCCGATGAGGCCGGGATCAATCTGGGCTTCAGCGCCCGGGCCGACATGCCCGAAGGCCGCATGGCCCTGACCGGAGCCCGGCTGATCACCATGAACGGCACCGAGGTGATCGAGAACGGGATCGTCATCGTCAACGGCAACCGGATCGAGGCCATCGGTCCGGCTTCCAGCACCCCGGTGCCGGCCGGCGTCCCGGTCATGGACATGGCCGGCAAGACCATCATGCCCGGCCTCATCGACGCCCACTGGCACGGCTCCATGGGGTCGGACGAGATCATCCCCGAACAGAGCTGGGTCGACTATGCCTCGCTGGCCTTCGGCGTGACCACGATCCACAACCCGTCGGCCGATACCAGCGAGATCTTCGCCCACAGCGAACTGGCCCGTACCGGCCGGATCATCGCGCCGCGTATCTTCTCGACCGGCACCATCCTCTACGGGGCCAGCACGGCCTTCACGGCCCAGGTCGATGATCTCGACGATGCCCTTTCCACCCTGCGGCGGATGCAGGCGGCCGGGGCCTGGAGCGTCAAGAGCTACAACCAGCCCCGGCGTGACCAGCGCCAGCAGGTCATCGAGGCTGCGCGCCGGCTGAACATGATGGTCGTCCCCGAGGGCGGCTCGCTGTTCCAGCACAATATGTCGATGATCGTCGACGGCCACACCACGATCGAACATTCGATCCCGCTGGCCCGTCTGTACGACGACGTCCACCAGCTGTGGCGACAGACGGGGGTGGCCTACAACCCGACCCTGGTCGTGGCCTATGGCGGCAGCTACGGCGAGAACTACTGGTACCAGGAGAGCGAGGTCTGGAACCATCCGATCCTGACCCGATACGTGCCGCGCCGCATCCTCGACTCCCGCGCCCGTCGGCCGGAAATCCTGCCCGACAATGAGTGGAACCACATCTCGATCGCCCGCGAGGCGACCCGCCTGTCCGAACAGGGCGTCAGTGTCCTGATCGGCGCCCATGGCCAGCGCGAGGGACTGGCGGCCCACTGGGAGCTGTGGAGCCTGGCCCAGGGCGGCATGGCTCCGATGGACGTGATCCGCGCCGGCACCCTGAACGGCGCGCGCGCCCTGGGACTGGACCGGGACATCGGCTCGCTGGAGGTCGGCAAGCTGGCCGATATGGTGGTGATGGACCAGAACCCGCTGGAGAACATCCGCAACACCACCTCGATCGCCTTCACCATCGCCAACGGCCGCGTCTACGACACCGGCATGAACGAGGTCGCGCCGCGCCAGCGGGCCCGCGCGCCCTTCTGGTTCGCCGAGGCCGGCGGTGAGGGCTGGGCGGCAGGGGCAACCGAGGTCGAGACCGACGGCCACGGCCACTGACGGACGGGGAATTCGTTGTCAGGCGGGACCGTTCGCGGTCCCGCCGTTGGCGCTCAGCCTTCGACCATGGATGGTCGGAGGCGTTTCATCCAGGGCGGCTCGGGCATCGACCGGCGCGCGGCGGCCTGGGCCTGGGTCCAGCGCAGATGCAGGTCGGCGAAATAGGAATCGTCCTCTTCGATGCGTCGCTGGTCGCCGCTGAAATAGTCCCGGCGAAGGGTCAGCACATCGAACGGTGCCCCCACACCGACGTTCGACCGCATCGTGGTCGAGAACGAGATCAGGCCCAATTTCACCGCCTCGGCCAGAGGCGTATCGAAGGCCAGTCCGCTTTCCAGGATCGGCTTGCCGTACTTCAACTCACCGATCTGGAGATAGGGCGTGTCGCGGCCGCATTCGATGAAATTGCCCTGGCTGTAGATCAGGTACAGCGCCATCGGACCGCCGTTGATCTGGCCGCCCAGCAGCATCGAGGCCGAGGTGTTCAGACTGTCCGCCTCCAGCGCCGGGGCGATCGACAGCCGGACGCTGCGCAGGGCGTGGCCCAGGATCTGCGCGCACCGGAACAGGGTCGGTGCCGTCTCCAGAGTCTCGGCCGGCTCCCCGACGTTCAGATGGACCCCTTCCCGCGCCATGGCGAGGGCCGTCTGGGTGACCGAAAGATTGCCTGCGGTGCAGATGCCCAGCACCCGCTCGCCCGGACGATCGACGACATGCAGCTTGCGATAGGTCGAGATACTGTCGACGCCAGCATTGGTGCGCGTGTCAGCGATCATCGCCAACCCGTCTTCCACCAGCATGCCCACGCAATAGGTCATGCGGCGCGCAATCCCCGCTGCCCGTCCGTCATGACGCGCACGCTAACAGATTCCCGCAACGGATAACCCATCGCCTATGCCTGCTGCTGTTCCTGTTGCATGTCGGCATCACGCACATTCAGCCGCACGGCCAGCCGTTCGCCCCCGCCGCCGTAGCTGGCCCCACGAACGGGGGCCGCGCCGCGATAGTCGAGGCCGGCCGCGACCCTGACATAGCGGTCGGTGGCACAGATGCCGTTGGCCGGATCGAACCCCACCCAGCCCAGATCGGGAATCCAGGCCTCGGCCCAGGCGTGGGCGGCCTCCTGATCGTCCCTGCCGTCACGGCGCAGCAGATGGCCCGAAACATAGCGGGCCGGCATGCCCATCTGCCGCGCACAGGCGATGAACACATGGGCGTGGTCCTGACAGACGCCCCGGCCCAGGGCCAGAACCTCGGCCGCCGTATGGGTGGGCGTGGTCACACCGACCTCGAACGCCACGGAACCGTGGATGCCGGCCATCAGCCGATGCAGCCGCTCCAGCGGCGGATGGGCCGAGAACTCCGAGGCGAAGACCCCGATCAGCCTGTCGCGCCGCGTCAGGGCCGTATCGCGCAGGAAGACCAGCGGCGACAGCGTCTCCTGCCCTGCCGGAACGACCCCGGCCGTATCGGTGGTCACCACCTCGCCCGAGACCCGCACCGTCAGGCTCTGGGTCGGCTGTTCGGTGTAGAGGGTGTGGACGATGTTGCCGAAAGCGTCCTCGGACTTGCGCAGCCGCGCGTCGACGTCCGTCTCGACCCGCCAGTTGCGGACCTGCTGGGCCTCGGAAGAGCGGGGCGTCAGCCTGAGGGTCTGGATGATGAAACGCGCCGCCCGGTCGTAGGCATAGGTGGTTGCGTGGTCGATACTGATACGCACGGGTCAGCTCAGATACTGGTCATGGATGGCCTGGCCCAGCCGGCCATTCTCGGCGAGGAA
>CANMXH010000111.1 GCA_947501315.1 Caulobacteraceae bacterium
GTGCGCAAGATGATGAACCTGTCCTCCAGCTTCGATCACCGCATCGTCGACGGCCACGACGCGGCGGTCTTCGTGCAACGCATCAAGGGCCTGCTGGAGCATCCGGCGACGTTGTGGATGGGGTGAGAACCATGGCTGACGCGATCAAGACCAAAGTCCTCATCATCGGCGCCGGCACCGGCGGCTATGTCGCGGGCATCCGCTGCGGCCAGCTGGGCCTGGACACCCCACCCCACACTCCGCTCATCCCCGCGAACGCGGGGACCCAGTGCTTTGGGTGACGGGGTCGATGGGACTTCCCGCTGACCCTTGTCCTGAGACACCGGCGTCAAGCTGGACAGGACTGGGTCCCCGCGTTCGCGGGGATGAGCGGAGTTGAATAAGGGATGGCCTTCTTCACCTACATCATGGCCAGCGGGCGCAACGGCACGACCTATGTGGGTTCCACAGACGACCTGATCACACGCGGGTTTCAGCACAAGACGAAGACATTTATCGGGTTCACTTCCAGGCACGACATCGATCATCTGGTCTGGTTCGAGACGCATCCAACACGCGAGGCGGCGCTCAGGCGCGAGCGGCAGATCAAGAAATGGAACCGGCTCTGGAAGCTGGAACTGATCGAAAAGACCAATCCCGGCTGGGACGATTTGCATGATCGGCTGAGACTGGGCGGCCTGTCCGATGCGAAAGACTGGACGCCGCCCGAAGAACCCGAATGATCTGACGACGTGCCTCACAAAAGAACTGGGTCCCCGCGTTCGCGGGGATGAGCGGAAAAGAAGATGCAACAGACCAAGACCAGGGTTCTCATCATCGGCGCCGGCACCGGCGGCTATGTCGCGGGCATCCGCTGCGGCCAGCTGGGCCTGGACACCGTCCTCGTCGACGGCGGCGACGGCCTCGGCGGGACCTGCCTGAACGTCGGCTGCATTCCGTCCAAGGCCATCATCCACGCCGCCTCGAAATTCGAGACGGTCAGCAAGGCCGCCGCCGGCGGCACGCTCGGCATCACCGCCGCCCAACCCGCCATCGACCTGGCCCAGACGACGGCGTGGAAGGACGGCATCGTCAGGAAGCTGAACGCCGGCGTCGCGGCCCTTCTGAAGAAGTCCAAGGTCAAGGTCATCAAGGGCTGGGCCCACTTCACCGACGCCAAGACCTGCACGGTGAAAACCGCCGAGGGCGAGATCACCATCTCGGCCGAACACGTCATCCTCGCCACCGGCTCCGAGCCGGTTGAACTGCCCTTCCTGAAGTTCGGCGGCGACGTCATCTCCTCGACCGAGGCCCTGTCGCTGGACAAGGTGCCCGGCAAGCTGGTCGTGGTCGGCGGCGGTTATATCGGGCTGGAGCTCGGCATCGCCTTCCGCAAGCTGGGGGCCGAGGTCGCCATCGTCGAAATGGCCGATCGCCTGCTGCCGCTCTACGACAAGGCCCTGACCGATCCGGTCGCCAAATGGCTGGAGAAGCACGGCGTCGAACTGCACCTCGGCGCGAAGGCCGGGTCGTTCGAGAGCGGCCAGCTGAACATCACGACGAAGGACGGTGCCGCCCTCAAGCTCAAGGCCGACAAGGTCCTCGTCACCGTCGGCCGCAAGCCGCGCACCCAGGGCTGGGGTCTGGAGAATATGGGCGTGGCCATGGCCGGGCCGTTCGTGAAGATCGACGACCGCTGCGCCACCTCGATGAAGAACGTCTGGGCCGTCGGCGACCTGACCGGCGAACCCATGCTGGCCCACAAGGGCTCAGCCCAGGGCGAGGTGGTCGCCGAGGTCATCGCGGGCCACAACAAGGTCTTCAACCCTGTGACCATCGCAGCCGTCTGTTTCACCGAGCCCGAGATCGTCTCCGCCGGCCTCGGTCCGCTGGATGTCGAGGGCCGCGACGATGTCATCACCGCCGTCTTCCCGCTGGCCGCCATCGGCCGTGCCCTGGCCATCGAGGCCGGCGAGGACGGCGGCTTCGTCCGCGTGCTGGCGTCGAAGACCGACCACCGCCTGCTCGGCGTCCAGGCCGTCGGCCAGCATGTCGCCGAAATGTCCAACAGCTTCGCCCAGATGCTGGAAATGGGCGCGGTGCTGGAAGACGTTGCCGGCGTCATCCACGTCCACCCGACCCTGGGCGAAGCCTTCCACGAGGCGTCGCTGCGGGCCCTGGGGCATGCGATCCACATCTGAGGGTGTGGGGGGGGATAGGGTTTGGGGTTTGGGGTGGCCGAGGCTGCAGCCGATCTGGCCGGAAGCCCAAGCCCTGTCCTGCATCCTCATCCCTGATCACTGATCCCCCCATCCCCCACACCCCCCCTTCGCCCCACCGTCACAATCCTCTGTTCTAACCGCCGTTCCCCAGCCGTCCGGAGACTGACAATGACCCGCACCCTGTTCGCCGCCGCCTCGGCGATCGCCCTGCTCGCCCTCGGGGCCTGCAGCAACGACCAGTCCGCCGGCAACCAGACCGCCCGCGCGGGAGTCTGGGCGGCTGGCTCATCGACCGTCTTCCCCTTCGCCACCCGCGTGGCCGAGAATTTCGCCCGCTCCTCGGGCGGCGCCGCGCCGCGCGTCGAATCGCTGGGCACCGGCGGCGGCATTCAGGCCTTCTGCCAGGGCGTCGGCCCCAACACCCCGGACATCGCCAATGCCTCGCGTCGGATGAAGGCCTCGGAGTTCGCGCTCTGCCGGACCAACGGCGTTACCGATATCGTTGAAATCCAGATCGGCTACGACGGCCTGGTCATCGCCACGGCCCGGAATGCGCCCGACTACGGCTTCGAGGGCGATGACATCTATCTTGCGATCGCCAAGGAAGTGCCGGGCCCGAACGGGAGCTTCATCACCAACCCAAACACAACCTGGAAGCAGGTCAATCCCGGCCTGCCGGCCTCGCGCATCCAGGTCTATGGCCCGCCGCCGACCTCGGGGACGCGCGACTCCTGGCTGGAGCTGGCCATGACCCCCTCGGCCAAATCCGTACCGGCCTTGGCGGCCCTGGCCGAAAGTGATGAGGACCGGTTCGAGGCCCTGGCCCACACCCTGCGCGAGGACGGTGCCTGGGTCGATTCCGGCGAGAACGACAACGCCATCGTCCAGACCCTGACCCGCACCCCGGGCTCGACCGGCGTGTTCGGCTATTCCTTTCTCGAGCAGAACAGCGACACGGTGAAGGCGCATGCCGTCAACGGCGTCATGCCGACGATCGAGACCATCGCCTCGGGCCAGTACCCTATCTCCCGGTCCATGTTCATCTACGTCAAGAAGCAGCACGTCGGCGTGACGCCGGGGCTGGAGCAGTTCGTGATGGAGTTCATGTCCGACGCCGCTGCCGGCCGCGGGGGCTATCTGCAGGACCGCGGTCTCGTGCCGATGCCGGCTGCCCAGCTGGCCACCCAGCAGGCTGTCGCCCGCGGCCTGACGGTGATGACGGCCCCGACGGAGTAGGGCGGGCCCTGCGATCTCCCTCCCCATCCGGGGGAGGGAGCGCTTACGCCGCCGCCTTGCGTCTCAGCCGGGCGACCCGTCTCAGCCGCCGCCAGAACCGTCCGCGCTCCGGCTCGGGATAGGGCTGCAGGTTCTGGACGAATTCCTCCGCCGAGGCGCGCCAGCTGAATTTCTCGGCATAGGCGCGCACGGCGGCACGGTCACATTTCAGCGCTTCGAGGCAGGCGGTGCGCAGGTCCTTGTCGATGGTCCCGGCGTTCGACCCCGGAATGATGTCGATCGGTCCGTGCGCCGGATAGGCCGCGACAGGCGTCCCCGCCGCCATGGCCTCCAGGATCACGAGGCCGAAGGTGTCGGTCCAGCTCGGGAAGACAAAGACATCGGCGTCCCGGAAACACCGGGCCAGCTCCCCGCCGAAGCGGGCCCCAAGGAATTTGGCGTCCGGATATTTCTCTTCCAGCTCGGCCCGCGCCGGACCGTCGCCGACCACGATCTTGGTGCCCGGCAGGTCCGTCTCGAGGAAGGCCTCGATATTCTTCTCGACTGCCACCCGGCCGACATTCAGCCAGAAGGGCCGGGGCCAGTCCTTCCCGCCCAGTTCGTCATAGATGCGCGGCAGATCCGGATGGAATTGTTCGGTGTCCACCCCTCGCGACCACGGCGAGACATTGCGGAAGCCGCGGTCCAGCAACTCGTCCCGCAGTGTCGGTGTCGCCACCATCAGCCGTCCCGACGGCTTGTGGAACCATTTCATATAGGCGTAGCCGACCTGCACCGGGACCGGGAAGCGCGCGGAAATGTATTCCGGGAATTTCGTATGATAGCTGGTCGTGAACGGCAGCTTCCATTCCACGCAGATGCGCCGCGTGGCGATGCCGATCGGCCCCTCCGTCGCGATATGCACCGCCTCCGGCTCATAGGCGCGCAGCCGTTCGCGAATCTCTTCCTCAGCCCCCAGCGCCAGCCGGATTTCCGGATAGGTCGGGGCGGGGATGGTCTTGAACTGACTCGGCTCGATGACCTCGACATCATGGCCCATGGCGCGGCATTCCGCGATGGTCCGGGTCAGGGTGCGGACGACGCCGTTGACCTGGGGCTCCCAGGCGTCAGTGGCCAGAACGATTCGCATGAGGGCCGGGAGGCTCCGCCGTTGATCGGTCGCAACCTCTAGCGCCTCGGATGGCGATTGGCGAGACGTTGCAACCCTCTCCCGTTCCGCGACGGAACCGTCTAAGACGCGCGCCATGAACGCACACGTCTCTCCGCCCGTCGCCCTGTCCCAGGATTGGGATGCGCTGGACCAGGGCAAGTTCGCGGATGAGACCGCCACGGTCCGGGGTCTGCTGGATCGCATGCCGCTGGACGGGCACGGGCGCGCTGCCGTCCTCGGCGAGGCCATCGGCCTGGTCGAACGGGCCCGCGCCAGCGTCAAGAAACAGGGCGTGGTCGAAAGCTTCCTGCAGGAGTTCTCGCTCGGCACCCGCGAGGGCCTGGCCCTGATGTGCCTGGCCGAGGCCCTGCTGCGCACGCCCGATGAAGAGACCCGCGACCGTCTGATCGCAGAAAAAATCGGCTCGGCCGACTGGTCGTCCCACCTCGGCCAGTCCGACAGCCTGTTCGTCAACGCCTCGACCTGGGGCTTGATGCTGACGGGCAAGCTGGTCGATGTGGACGAGGAGGCCCGCACCGACCTGCCCGGCTTCCTCAAGCGAATCGTCGGCCGTCTGGGCGAGCCGGTCATCCGCGAGGCCGTCGCCGCCGCCGTGCGCATCATGGGCGAACAGTTCGTGGTCGGCCGCACCATCGAGGCGGCGCTGAAGCGCTCCAACCGCGAGGGCTGGCTGTGCAGTTTCGACATGCTGGGCGAGGGTGCCCGCACCGCCCATGACGCCGAGCGCTATGAAAAGATCTACGCCGACGCCATCACCGCCGTCGGCAAGACGGCGAAAGGGCAGGGCCCCGAGGCCGGTCACGGCGTTTCCGTCAAGCTGTCGGCCCTGTCGCCCCGCTATGAGGCCACGCAAGAGGCCCGCGTCTGGAACGAGCTCTATCCCCGCATCCTGCGTCTGGCCCGGATCGCGGCGCAGTACGACATCAATTTCACCATGGACGCCGAAGAGGCGGACCGTCTGGCCCTGTCGCTGAAGCTGCTCGACCGGCTGGCGCATGAACCCGAACTGGGCGGCTGGACCGGCCTCGGCCTCGCCGTCCAGGCCTATCAGAAGCGCTGCCCCGAGGTGATTCGCCGCGTTGCCGAACTGGCGAAGACCTCCGGTCGTCGTCTGATGGTCCGTCTGGTCAAGGGTGCCTATTGGGACACCGAGATCAAACGCGCCCAGGTCTTCGGCCGCACCGACTATCCGGTCTTCACCACCAAGGCTGCGACCGACCTCAACTACCTCGTCTGCGCCAAGGCGATGATCGAGGCCGCGCCGCACATCTACAGCCAGTTCGCCACCCACAACGCCCACTCCCTGGCCGCCGTCTACCGCATGGCGTCCGAGCGGAAAGTGAGGATCGAATTCCAGCGCCTGCACGGCATGGGCGAGGCGCTCTACGACGCCGCCCATGACGCCTTTGGCCCCGTCACCGTCCGCGCCTATGCCCCCGTCGGCGGGCATGAGGACCTGCTGCCCTATCTGGTGCGCCGCCTGCTGGAGAACGGGGCCAATTCGTCGTTCGTACACGCCCTGCTGGACGAGCGGGTACCCGCCTCGGCCGTCGCCGCCGACCCCGTCACTGCCGTCGAGGCCCACCCCGACCGCCACGCCAGGATCCCGACCCCGAAGGACATGTATATGGACCGCCAGAACTCCCAAGGTCGTCAGAATTCTTTGGGCCGCGACTATTCGCAAAGTTCCGACCGTGAACGCCACGCCGTCGCGCTGCAGAAGGTCGACAGCGAGACCCTGACCGCCGGCCCGATCATCGGCGGCAAGCTCAGGGCCGGGACCAATCCCCTGCCGGTCACCAATCCGTTCGACACCACCCGCGTGCTGGGCCACGTCTCCGAGGCGACCGAGGCCGATATCGACGCCGCCGTCGACGCCGCCGCCCGCGCCCAGATCGCCTGGGACCGCAAGGGCGGCGCGGGCCGGGGCACCGTGCTGCGCGCCATGGCCGATGCGCTGGAAGCGAACATGGACCGGCTGGTCGCCCTGCTGTCGCGCGAGGCGGGCAAGACCCTCAACGACGGCGTGGCCGAGGTCCGCGAGGCCGCCGACTTCTGCCGCTACTACGCCATGCTGGCCGAACGCGACTTTGGCGGCCCGACCGAGCTGAAAGGTCCCGTCGGCGAGATCAATCAGCTGGTCCTGCATGGCCGCGGCGTCTTCGCCTGCATCAGCCCCTGGAATTTCCCCCTCGCAATCTTCACCGGCCAGATCGCCGCGGCCCTGGCCGCCGGCAATGCCGTCGTCGCCAAGCCCGCCGAACAGACCCCCCTGATCGCCGCCGAGGCCGTGCGCCTCTACGTCAAGGCGGGTCTCGACCCGAACCTGCTGGCCCTCGTCCCCGGTCGCGGCGAGACGGTCGGCGCCAGACTGGTCAGCCACCCGGGCATCGACGGCGTCGCCTTCACCGGCGGCACCGACACGGCCAGCCTGATCAACCGCGCCCTGGCCGCCCGGCCGGGTGCCATCATCCCCTTCATCGCCGAGACCGGCGGCCTCAACGGCATGTTCGTCGACACCACGGCGCTGAAGGAACAGATCATCGACGACGTCATCCTGTCGGCCTTCGGCTCGTCAGGCCAGCGCTGCTCGGCCCTGCGCCTGCTCTATGTCCCGCATGACGCCGCCGACGCCCTGATCGAGGGCCTGAAGGGCGCGCTCGCCGCCCAGGTCGTGGGCGATCCAACCGACCCCGCCACCGACATCGGCCCCGTCATCGACGCCGACGCCAAGGCCATGCTCGAGGCCCACCTCAA
>CANMXH010000112.1 GCA_947501315.1 Caulobacteraceae bacterium
ATCGTCCGCCCCGTCGGCGGCTACGGCCTTCCGGATTGCCTGCGGATCACCGTGGGCACGGAAGACCAGAACCGCGCGGTGATCGATGCGCTCAGCGAGTTCGCGGCGGGTTAGGACGGCCGGCTAAGGCCGCCGGAACACCCGGCTCGCGCCCCAGCCCATCAGGGCCGCCAGCAGCACCGTCAGCACGCCGTAGCTCCACGGCCGCCGATGGGCGAACTCATAGACACTGCGCTCGATGCCGACCTTCTCCACGGTCAGGGTCAGGTTGGAAACCGACACCGGCGCACCGTCCTGAAACAGCCAGACCTCGGCGAAATACTCGCCGGTCGGGGCCACGGCGGGCAGTTCCAGTTCGGCCCGGAACAGGCCGGTATCGACGAACTCCACCCCGTCCGGATCGGTGTTGTAGAGCGCCGCCGCCTCGCGCAGCCGGATCACGGCGCGGCGGTAATCCAGATAGTCCTCGCCCAGCCGGCTGACGACCACATCGCGCACGCCATAGCGGGTGACCGAACGGCTCTCCTGTGGCGCATTGATCCGCAGGTGGTCGACGCCGACGCCCAGACGGCGCAACTGGCCGAAGTCGGCGATGTCGGACAGGGGCCGGGTCGAGGCGGTCATGTAGAAGCCGGGCGCACCCTCGAACAGGACCGGACGGCTGTTGAGCCAGAAGCCCATGTTGCGGGTCTTCTTGACCAGACGCACCGGGCCGTCGGGACCGCGCACCACGACCACCACATCGGCCGGACGGTCCGTCGGATTGAAGACGGCCCCGTACAGGACGATCGAGGCACCGCTGAACCGGGAGTCGATCATGACCCGCGCGTCGGTCATGGCGGCAGCGACCCGGACCTGGCCGATCGTGCCGGTCGAGCGTTCCGGCGCAGGGGCGACGATCGCCGGCGGCGGGGGTGGAAGGACCTGCATCACCCGGGCACCTTCATTCAGGGACTCCGGGCGCAAAGGCGAACAGGTCCGACGGCCGCACGAACAGGTCCAACCCGATCTGGATGCCGACCAGCAGGACGATCAGGGCCAGCAGCGCCCGCAGCACGTCCGGCCGGAACCGTCCCGACAGCCGAGCCCCGTACTGGGCACCGACCACGCCGCCGACCAGCAAGAGGGTGGACAGGACAATGTCGACGGTCTGGTTGCGCCCCGCCTGGAGGATGGTGGTCACGGCGGTGACGATGATGATCTGGAAAAGGCTGGTGCCCACCACCACCCCGGCCTTCATGCGCAGCACATAGAGCATGGCCGGTACGAGGATGAAGCCGCCGCCGACGCCCATGATGGCCGACAGGATGCCCGCGAAGCCGCCGAGCACCAAGGGTGGAATGGCACTGATGTAGAGACCCGAGCGGGGGAAGCGCATCTTGAGCGGCAGGCCGTACAGCCACAGCGGCCGGCGGCGCTCCCGGTGCGGCAGGACCTCGCCGCGCACCCGACGCAGGATCTGGCCGAGGCTCTCGTAGAGCATCAGGGTGCCGATGGTGCCGAGAAAGAGCAGGTAGGACAGGGCCACCACCATGTCCGCCTGACCCAGCAGACGCAGATAGCGGAACAGCTCGACACCCGCCAACGCCCCCAGTGCCCCGCCCAGCGCCATGACCCCGCCGATGCGATAGTCGACCGCTTTCTGGCTGGTGTAGGCGATCACGCCCGAGGTCGAGGAGGCCACCACATGGCTGGCCTGGCTGGCCACCGCCACCGACGGGGGAATGCCCAGGAAGATCAGGATCGGGGCCATCAGGAAGCCGCCGCCGACGCCGAACAGACCGGACACGAATCCGACCGTCGCGCCCAGCAGAACCAGGAGCGGCCAGTTCACCGAAACCTCGGCGATCGGCAGATAGATATCCAAAGGACGCGCCTTCGGCTGGAACTGAGGCTAGGCGCCGGAAAGGCGACGACGGAACTGTTGGTGTCCTAGACCCACCGGACGGCCCCCGCCACCCGATGCGCCAGAAAAGCTCGCCCCTCCCGCGTCAGGCGAGTGGCTCGACCGAGAAACTCTCGGCCTCTGTCCGGGCCGTGGCCTGGGCCGGGGCCGGGAGCGAGGCCCGCAGGCGCTCGACCGCCGACCGGGCGTCGTTGTCGCCCGCGCGCGCCGCGATCAGATACCATTTGTAGGCTTCGGTCAGGTCGGGCTCGATACCCTGGTCGCCGGTCTCATAGAGTTTGGCAACATTGAACTGGCTGTCGACCAGACCCAGCTCCGCTGCCCGCTTGAGCCAGTCCAGCGCCTCGGCCCGGTTCTGGTCTCCGCCGGCACCATCGAACAGATACATGCCATAGGCGTGCATCCCTCGTGCGTCGCCGCCATCCGCCGCCCGGCGCGCCCAGACCCGGGCTTCCGCCAGATTGAGCGGCACTCCCTTGGCACCGTCCTGATAGAGGCCGGCCAGATGCAACTGAGCCGGCGTATAGCCCGTAGCGGCAGCCTGTTTGAGCAGGTCGACCCCACCGGCCTCGTCGGCATCGAGCCGGGCCGTCGCCTGCTCGTAGAGGTCCTCGCCGCGGGCCAGATCAGCAGATGACGCCACCGCCGGAACCGCCGGCACAACGGCGAGCGCCGCGAGCGGTGCCGCGGGGTCCATCCCCGGCAAGCCGGAGAAGGCCAGACCGGTGCCGGTCAACTGGCCGGTCGCATAGGTGACGCCGGCGGTCAGAAAGATCGCAATGGCCGAAGCCCCCAGCGCCTTGCGGACCGTGCCGCCCCCCTTGGCAGCCTGTTTGTCCAGCCGCTCCTGCAGGCGGGATTTGCCGCCTCGCTTGAGGCCAAAGCCCGAACGAACCGGTGCCTCGGCGACAGGGGTCGCCATGGCCGCGCGGGCAGCGTCGATGGTCTGACGGGTCGATGAGGCGCGCCCCTGTGCCGCTGCGGCACGCAAGGCCCGACGATCGACGAAATCGGTCTCACCACTGAACCCGACATCTTCCCCGTCAAAGGCAGCGGCGAGCCCGGCGGGTGCCGTCGCTTCGAGGGCGTCCGCGACGTCAGCGCCGCCGAAGTCATGGTCGACGGTCGCCGATGCCGAAGGAACCTCGGGCGTGGACCCGAACTCCTCAAGCAGCGATGTCGCGGCGGCCCGGCTGCCGAACGGGGGCGATACGACCAGCGACGCGTCATCCACGCGCGGGCCGCGCAAGACAGCATCAAGGGTAGCCTCGGCGCTGAACACCTCGTCGACCGGGGCAAGGCGGCCGGCGGGCAAGGGGTCCTGCTCGGGGGGAGCCAGCCCGGCGGACCAGGCCTGCTGCTCGGCGTAGATCGGATCGTCAAAGACCGCGTCAGAGAAGGGTGCGCCCGGGAAGGCCGCATCCGGGAAGGCCGCAGCCCGCCAGTCGGAATCCGGCGCAGGCACGGGGAGTTCCGGCTCGGCCCGGCGCTCGATATTGTTCCGGGCCTCGGCGATCAGGGCCGCCGTGCGCTCCTCCGACATCCGCATGCGCTCGGCCAGCTCGCCGGAGGCGCGGTCGTAGCCCTGTTCGATGCGGGCAGAACTGTCCGCCAGTCGCCGGCCGATATCGTCCAGCGCCTGCTGCGAGCGGCGTTCGGACTGGGCAATCCGCTCGCTCAGCCGGTCTGAAATACGGGTAATCTCACCGCCCAGCTTCTCCAGGGCGAGGGCGTGGCGGTCGTCGGTAGCGGTCAGCCGCTGTTCGAAGCCCTGGGCAAGCCGGCCCATGTCGAACTCGACCTTGCGGCTCAGCTGCTCGAAACGGACCGGGGCCTCGGCCTCGATGGATCCGACCCGGCCGTTCAGGTTCTGGGCGATCCGCAGAACCTCACGGCCCATGGCCTCGACCGCCTTGGCAGACCGCTCCTCGGACGTCTTGACCTGGTCACCGATGGCCAGGACGGCGCGTTCGATGCGGTCCATCCGGCCTTCGGACTCAGCCGTGTCGAGCCGCCGCATCATCTCGGCGCGGTTTCCCTCGACCTGACGGCTCAGCGTCTCGGCCAGTTTTTCGAACCGGGCCGCCTCGCGGAAACTCTCCGGCTCGGCGCGGGACTCGGCGGCGCGCAGGCGCTGGTCCAGCCCGGCGAATGAGGCCTGCAGATTGCGCAGGGCCTCGGACGTGCGCCCCTGGGCCTGATCCAGCCGCTGGCCGACCTGGGCCAGCAAATCCGGCCCGATACCGGGCCCGGCCACCTTCTCGACCCCGTCCATCCGTTGGCGCAGCTCGTTCACGCTTGAACGCTGGCGCTCCTCGATATCGTAGAGGCGACCGGCGAGGACCCCCAGAGTGGTCTCGACCTTGCCGAAGGTTTCGGCGGTTTGCGGCCCCACCTCCTGCTCGAAACGGCGCAGGCGCCGGTGCCCTTCGCGCAGCTCCTCGGCGATATCGTCGATGCGGCGACTGCTGGCTCTGCCGGTCTCGTCCTGCCCCTCCAGCCGGCGCACAAGGCCGGTGACGGCCTGGTCGACCCCCTGGATGGCGACGGTGGAACGGCGCTCCGCCGCCTCGAGCCGGGCAGCGATGGCATCGACCGAGGCACCGAGCCGATGCAGCTGGTCTTCGCTCGCGCCGGATCCGTAGGCATCATCAACGCGGCGGCTGCGGCCGCGACGGTCGATACTGTCGGCAGCATGGGAGCGGCGCGACAACGGCGTGAACCCGCCCTCGTCATCGTCACCGTCTTCCATGATGATGGTGTTCAGCCACTCGCCGAGAGTCATGCCTGAGCGACGCGCAAGGTCCTTGGCGATCTCGCGAGCCTTGGGCTCGATGCCCTTCACGCTCCAGGGTGCCGCGGCTGCCCTCACTGATTCGACTCCCGACCTGTTCACAAACGCTAGACGCCAAGATGAAGCGTGTAAACGCGTCGTTAACCCCAAGATGTAGCGGTGCGCGATCTTCCTGTGGAAAGCGTCGTGCCCCGATGAATATCTCCCGCGGACAGGGTTAACGAGGCATGAAGATTAACCTTTCGGCAAGGCTTTCACCCTTGCGTTCGGGGTCCCGGCAGACCACCTCGCGCGGATGAGTCTGACCCTGACGATCGCCCTGCTCTTCGCCACCCTGGCCCTGGCCGTCTTCGCCGGCTGGCGGGGCTCACGCCCTTGGGACCTGACGCGGGGTGTGCGCATGATCCCCTGGCGGTTTATCATGCTGCTGTCGGGCGCAGTGATCCTCGTCCTCGCCGTCCATCTCGGTGCCCTGCTGGGCGTGCCGCAGCGGCCTTACTGACAGGTCCCGGGACCCTGGCCCCCGGCTGTCTCCGCGAAACACCAGGCCAGCACAGCCTTCTGGGCATGGATGCGGTTCTCCGCCTCGTCCCAGACCAGCGACTGTGGACCGTCGATGACCGCATCCGTCACCTCCTCGCCGCGGTGGGCCGGCAGGCAGTGGAGGAAGACGGCATCGTCCGCGGCAAGGTTCATCAGGGCGTCATCGACACCATAGCCCTCGAAGGCCTCGAGCCGGGACTCATAGTCGCCGTCCCCCATCGACACCCAGGTGTCGGTGACCACCACATCGGCACCGACGACAGCCTCGCGCGGATCGCTGGTCAGGGTGACGTGATTGCCGCCCTTGGCGAGGTCGTGCAGGTCGGGATGATAGTCCGCCGGGCAGGCCACATTCAGGTGGAAGCCCAGCTTCGGGGCAGCATGCATGAAGCTGTGGCAGACATTGTTGCCGTCCCCGACCCAGGCGATGGTCTTGCCGGCGATCGGCCCGCGATGCGCCTCGATGGTCATGATGTCGGCCAGGATCTGGCACGGATGCGAGCGGTCGGTCAGGCCGTTGATCACCGGTACGGTGGCGACGCGGGCGAAGCGTTCGACGTCCTCGTGGTCGTTGGCGCGGATCATCACCGCATCGACCATGCGCGACAGGACCCGGGCGGTGTCCTCCACCGGCTCGCCGCGACCCAGCTGCATGTCGCCGGCATTGGCGATGATCGAGGCCCCGCCCAGCTGGCGGATGGCAGCGTCGAAGCTGAACCGGGTGCGCGTCGAATTCTTCTCGAAGATCATGGCCAGCACGCGATCCTTCGCCGGGGCGTCGCTGTCGGTGCGACCCTTCGGCCAGCCCTTCCGGGCCGCCTTGCGGGCATGGGCGTCATCGAGGATGGCGCGCAGGTCGGCGGCTTCAAGCCGGTGGATGTCGAGGAAGTGGCGGACCATCTTCAGCGCTCCGTTCAGGCCGCCGCCATCTTGCTGCGCGCGAATTCACACGTCCGCTCGAACCGTTCGATCGCCTCGCGCGCCTCATCCAGGGTCAGGTTCAGCGGCGGCAGGATACGGCAGCAGTTGTCACCACCCCCGGCGATCAGAAGATGGTTTTGGTCCCGCGCCCAGCCCATGAATTCGCGATTGTTGGGCACCAGTTTGACGCCGAGCAACAGACCCTTGCCGCGCACGTCCACGATCACATCGGGGAAGCGCTCCTTCAGCCCGTGCAGCTGCTGCTTCAGATAGCCGGCGATCTCATTGACGTGGGCCAGGGTCCCGGGCTTCGAGATCTCGGCGAAGGCGGCGCCGCCGACGGCCATGGCCAGCGGATTGCCGCCGAAGGTCGAGCCATGGGCTCCCACGGTCATTCCACGGGCAGCCTCGGCCGTGGCCAGGCACGCTCCGACCGGGAAACCACCACCCAGCGCCTTGGCGATGGCCATGATGTCCGGGGTCATCCCGCCCCATTCATGGGCCCACAGCTTGCCGGTCCGGCCCATGCCACACTGGACTTCGTCGAAGATGATCAGGACGCCATATTCGTCGCACAGCTCGCGCAGGCCGCGCAGGCAGACCTCGGGAATGGCGCGGCAGCCGCCCTCGCCCTGCACCGGCTCGACGATGATGGCGGCGGTGTTCGGGTTGGCGATCGCGGCCTTGAGGGCCTCATGGTCGCCGAAGACCAGCTGGTGGAAACCCTGCATCGGCGGGCCGAAGCCGTCGGTATAGCTGGGGTTGGCCGCCGCATTGATCGCACCGTAGGTGCGGCCATGGAACGAGCCGTCGAAGCCGTAGATGTCGATCCGCTCGGGCTGGCCGTTGGCCGAATGGAATTTCCGCGCCGTCTTCAGCGCGCATTCCACCGCCTCGGTGCCCGAGTTGGTGAAGAAGACCACATCGGCAAACGACTTCTCACACAGGGCGTCGGCGAGGGCTTCCTGCCCCGGAATCTTGAAGATGTTGGAGACGTGCCACAGCTTTTCAGCCTGATCCTTGACCGCCTGGACGAGGGCCGGATGGGCGTGGCCGAGGGCATTGGTCGAAATGCCCAT
>CANMXH010000113.1 GCA_947501315.1 Caulobacteraceae bacterium
CCATTCCAGCGAATGCAGCGAGATGCCGTTGGACAGGCCGGGGCCGCCCCAGTCCTCGATCTGGCTGTTGCAGGGTTCCGCCTGCGCCTTCGCCGACCCGGCAACCAGGACGGTCGCAAGGGCGCTGATCAGCAGCAGGAACAGACGCAACGGCATGGCGGAAACTGACCCCACCTCTGTGTCCGCCGCAAGGCCCTTTCGTGGAGCCGGGACGCGCGGCGACGGCTCGCGTCAGGCGCGCAAAGACGGCATGGTGAAGGCACGGCCGACTCAGGGCCGAACCGCCGGACTCGATCATGACCGACGCCGCCCCGATTGCTCCCGCTGCTACCGCTCCGGCGCGCCGATCCAACGCCATCCTTGCCGCCTTCTCGGGGCCCTGCCTGCCCCTGGCGGCCTTTGGCGTCGCCCTGCCGGTGACCCTGCCGGAGTTCTACGCCACCTACGTCGGTCTGGAGCTGGGTGTGGTCGCCGCCGTCTTCATGGCCGTGCGGCTGATCGACATCGTCTTCGACCCCTTCATCGGCTGGGGCATGGACAGGACGAAGACGAAATGGGGTCGCTACCGGCCATGGATGGCGATCTCGACGCCGATCCTGATGCTGTCGGCCCTGATGATGTTCGTGGTGGTCCAGCCCGGCGCGGGTGCGGCCTATTTGTTCGGCTGGCTGCTGGTCCTCTATCTGGGCTTCTCCATCGGCACCCTCGGCCAGCTGGGCTGGGCCTCGGTCCTGGCACCGCAATACGACCAGCGCAGCCGCGTCTATGGCTGGTGGCAGGTGTTCAACATCATCGGCGTGATCCTGATCCTGATCCTGCCGACCGTGGTGGTGAAGACCGGCCTCGGCGACTATGCCGCCGGCGTGCGCATCATGGGCTGGGCCATCATGATCGCCCTGCCGGTCACCATCGGCCTGGCCATGTTCGTGGTGCCCGAGCCCGTCAATGCCGGGGCCGCACCGCACGGCGGGCCGAAGGCCTACCTCAGCCTTTTCGGCAAGAAGACCGTGCGCAAGCTGCTGTTCGCCGACCTGCTGCTGGGCGTGGCTCCAGGGATCACCGGCTCGCTGCTGTTTTTCTTCTTCGGCCAGATCAAGGGCTATGATCACACCGAAGCCTCGCTGTTCATGCTGTTCTATTTCGTGGCCGGGCTGGTCGGGGCGCCGTTCTGGGCCTGGCTGGCGACGCGGATCGGCAAGGACAAGGCGCTGGCCGCGGCCAGCCTGGTCTTCGCAGTCTTCTACGTTGGTGCCACCCTGGTCCCCGGTGGCAATTTCACCCTGACGGCCATCGCCATGTTCATCGCCGGCCTGCCCTATGCCGCCGGCCTGTTCCTGCTGCGGGCGATGATGGCCGACGCCGGTGACGAGATCCGGCTGGATACAGGCGTGGATCGCACCGGCCTGATGTTCTCCATCCTGTCGGCCACGACCAAGATCGGCCATGTCGTGGCGCTGATCCCCTATCTGATCCTCCAGGCCGTCGGCTTCCGTGCCACTCCGGGGGTTGAGGGCAACAGCGAGATGTCGCTGCTGACCCTCCAGATCCTCTTCATCCTCGTCCCCGGTCTGCTGCTGGCGGCGGCGGCGCTGGTGCTGAAAGGCTATCCGCTGACGCCCGCGCGGCACGATGAAATCCGCAAGGCGCTGGAAGATCGCGACGCAGCGGCGACGGAGACGGCCCCGGCATGAGCCCGATAGACCGCCTGATCGGCATCATGGCCCGGCTGCGCGACCCGGTCGGCGGCTGTCCCTGGGACGTGGAGCAGACCTTCGCCACCATCGCCCCCTATACGATCGAGGAGGCCTATGAGGTCGCAGACGCGATTCAACGCGGCGATATGGGCGAGCTGAAGTCCGAGCTAGGCGACCTGCTGTTCCAGACCGTCTTCCACGCCCGAATGGCCGAGGAACAGGGGCTGTTCGCCTTCGACGACGTCGCCAATGCCATCGCCGACAAGCTGGAGCGCCGCCACCCGCACGTCTTCGGCGACGAAGCCGCGAAACCGGACGGCGTGGCCCAGAAGGCGCGCTGGGAAGACATCAAGGCCGCCGAACGCGTCGCGAAAGCCCAGCATGGGGTGCTCGACGACGTCCCCGTCGGCCTGCCGGCCCTCGCCCGCGCCGCCAAACTGACCAAACGGGCCGCCCGCGTCGGCTTCGACTGGCCCTCCACCGACGAGGTCTTCGACAAGCTGCACGAGGAGGTCGCCGAACTCCGCGTCGAGATCGCCGCCGGTGACCTCGACAAGGCCCGCGATGAGGTCGGCGACCTGCTGTTCGTGGTGGCCAATCTGGCGCGGAAGCTGGGGGTGGAGCCGGAGGACGCCCTGCGCGGAGCCAATGCGAAATTCGTGCGGCGGTTCGGGTTTATCGAGGCCGAACTGGCGAAGGACGGGCGGTCGCCGGAGCAGTCCGATCTGGCCGAGATGGACGGGCTTTGGGATGCGGCGAAGGCGGCGGAGCGCGGCGGCGGCTGACGCCCCTCTCCACAAGTTGGAGAGACGACGAAATATCCGCTTGGATTGTAATTAATAGACCCTCATAACGCGCACCGCTACCGTCTCCTCCCTGTGGCGAAGCCATGGGGAGGGGGACCATGCGAAGCATGGTGGAGGGGTGACAGCGCTCCTGACAGTCGAGAGGGCCCGCGAGCTCCGCCGGCGCATGACGCCGCCGGAGCTGCGATTATGGGCCTGTCTGCGTGGCAAGCGACTGGCGGGACTGAAGTTCCGTCGTCAGCATCCGATCGGCCCCTATGTTCTCGACTTCTACTGTGCCTCAGCGAAGCTGGCGGTTGAGGTGGATGGACGGGGCCACGAGCGTCCGGATCGGATCTCCCATGACCGACGACGGACGGTATGGCTGCGGGAGCAGAACATCCGGGTTGTCCGTCTCGCGGCCGAAAGCGTGAGGACTGAGCTCGACGGGGTCCTCGACTTCATCGCGCGTATCGCCCGGGAGCGGTGCGGCTGACGCCCCTCCACCATGCTTCGCATGGTCCCCCTCCCCATCGAAGATGGGGAGGAGACGCCTACCCGAACTGCCGCTCGAACCGGCCCAGCGCCGCCGGGTGCAGGCGGACCACCACATGGGTGCGGCCCTCGTCGTCCGTTTCGCGACCGGTGACGCGGCCGTTTTCGTAGAGCCAGGCCAGCGCCTCGCCCTGGGTGGGCAGCAGCACCAGTTCGGTCTCCGGATCATCGTCGATCAGGCCGGCAATGGTGTCCCGAAGGGGTTCGATCCCCTCCCCGGTCCAGGCCGAGACCGCCACCGCCCGGCCCTCGCGGGACAGGCGTTCGGCGAGGCCGAGCAGGCTCTCGCGCGCATCCTCATCCAGCAGGTCGATCTTGTTCCAGACCTCCAGCACCCGGCGGGTCTTGCCCTCGGGCGTGGGGATCTGTTTCAGCACCGCCTCGACATCCTTCGACTGGGCCTCTGAGTCCGGCGAGGCGATATCGCGGACATGCAGGATCAGGTCGGCCTCGCCCACCTCCTCCAATGTCGCCCGGAAGCTCTCGACCAGTTCGTGCGGCAGGTCGGAGATGAAGCCCACGGTATCCGCCACGATCGCGGGCCGGCCCTGCGGCAGGCGGATGGTGCGCTGGGTGGTGTCCAGGGTAGCGAACAGCAGGTCCTTTGCCACCACATCCGAACCGGTCAGCCGGTTGAACAGGGTCGACTTGCCGGCATTGGTGTAGCCGACCAGGGCGATGGTCGGGAACGGCACCTTCTGGCGCTGTTTGCGGTGCAGGCCGCGGGTGCGCCGCACCTCGTCCAGCTCGACCTTCAGCTTCACGATCCGGTCGGCGATCAGGCGGCGGTCGAGTTCGATCTGGGTCTCGCCGGGGCCGCCGGTCGAGCCGGTGCCACCGCGTTGCCGCTCGAGGTGGGTCCAGGTCCGCACCAGCCGCGACTTCTCATAGTCCAGCCGCGCCAGCTCGACCTGCAGCCGGCCTTCCTTGGTCCGCGCGCGCCGGCCGAAGATTTCGAGGATCAGGCCGGTGCGGTCGATGACCTTGCAGTCCCAGGCCTTCTCCAGATTGCGTTGCTGCACCGGCGACAGGGCGTCGTCGATGACCACCGCCTCGGCTTCCGCGGCGCGGACCAGGGCGGCCAGCTCATCGACCTTGCCGGAGCCGAACAGGGTGGCGGGCGTCACCTTGCGGATGCGCACGATCTCTTCCCCGCGCACATCAAGGTCGAGCGCCCGGGCCAGTCCGACGGCTTCCTCCAGACGCTCGACCGACTGTCGCGAGCTTTCACTCGCGCCGGCGTCGGAGCGGTCGGGATGGATGACGACCGCCCGGATCAGGGGGACGGCGTGGTCGATCAGATGGGAAGCCAAACAGGTCTCTTTCGTACGTCATCCTCGGGCTTGACCCGAGGATCAGATGATCCGGTGTGCAGCGTCAGATAGGCGCCCGGAGGCCGCAGGGCCATCCCGGACGCTCAGGCACACAACGTCTGGCCCTCGGGTCAAGCCCGAGGGTGACGGCCGAAGGGGCCGGGTCAATCAGTCTTCGTCTGCATCGGGCTCGTACAGCTGCACGGGCGCGGACGGCATGATGGTCGAGATGGCATGTTTGTAGACCAGCTGCGACTGGCCATCGCGACGCAGGAGCACACAGAAGTTGTCGAACCAGGTCACGATGCCCTGCAGCTTGACCCCGTTGACGAGGAAGATGGTCAGGGGCGTCTTGGTCTTGCGGACGCTGTTGAGGAAGGTGTCCTGAAGGTTCTTGGATTTGTCTTGCGACATGGCAGGTTCAGCCTGTTCTTGCTTGTTCTCCGGCCGGGGGAGCGGCGCGGGGCTGGATCGGATGTCCGGCCCCTCACCTTAGCCACCGGCTGCACACGCCCGCAACGCCTAGATCGCGTCGCGCCTCGCCTGATCCAGATACAGGGTCCGCAACCGCGTCGTGATCGGCCCGGGCTTGCCATTGCCGATCTTCACCCCGTCGATCGATACCGCCGGCATGACGAACGCTCCGGCGGCGGTGAAGAAGGCCTCCTTCGCCCGCCTGGCCTCGTCTACGCTGAACGGTCGCTCGTCCAGTTCGACGCCCTCTTCCGCAATCAGCGCCATAAGGGCGGTCCGGGTGATCCCTTTCAGGATATTGGCCTGGGCATCCCGGGTCCGCAGCTTGCCGTGCTCGTCGACGATCCAGGCATTGGTCGATGAGCCTTCGGTGACCAGCCCCATCTCGTCGACCATCCAGGCCTCATAGGCCCCACGCTCGCGGGCAGCCTGTTTGGCCAGGACATTGGGGAGCAGGCCGACGGTCTTGATATCACAACGACCCCAGCGGATGTCGGGTACGGTGACGACGGCGACGCCGTTCTTCGCGGTTGCCTCGCTCTTGAAGGCACTGATCGAGCGGGCCGTGACGACCACGCTGGGCGGCGTGCCCTCCGCCGGGAAGGGATGGTCGCGCCGGGCCGTGCCGCGCGTGACCTGCAGATAGACAATCCCGTTGCTGACCCGGTTGCGCCGGATCGTCTCCTTGAGCACTCGGGTCAGGGACTCGCGCGTCATCGGAATGTCGATGCGCAGCTCGTTCAGGCTACGGTGCAGCCGGGTCATGTGGCCGTCGAAATCCGCCATGCGACCGTCGAAGATCGACCAGACCTCATAGACCCCGTCCGCGAACTGGAAGCCGCGATCCTCGACGTGGATCACAGCCTGGCCGTGCGGCTGGTACTGGCCATTCACATAGGCGACGCGGCTCATTCTTCGACTGCCTCTTCGATATCGTCCTCGCCGCCGCGCGACGGCGACACACCCAGCGATTTGAGCTTCCGGTGCAGGGCCGACCGCTCCATGCCGATGAAGGCGGCGGTGCGCGAGATATTGCCGCCGAAGCGCATGATCTGCGCCGCCAGATATTCGCGCTCGAAAACCTCACGGGCCTCGCGCAGCGGCAGGGCGATGATGCGCTCGCCGCCCAGCGTGCCGGTCGAATTGGCGTTGGTCGCCTCGGATGGCAGCATGTCGGCACTGATCGGCTGGTCCGGATCGCCCGTGGCGAGGATCAGCAGCCGTTCGACATTGTTGCGCAGCTGACGGACGTTACCGGGCCAGGGATGGACCTGCAGCACGGCGATGGCGTCGTCACCAAGCCGTCGTTTGGGCAGCCCCTGCGACGCCGACAGGGTCTCTATGAAATAGTCGATCAGTTCCTGGATATCCTCACGCCGCTCGGAAAGGGCGGGCACCCGGATCGGCACGACGTTCAGACGGTGGAACAGGTCCTCGCGGAACCGGCCCTCGGCGATTTCGACCTTGAGGTCCCGGGATGTCGAGGTGACCACCCGGATATCGACCTGGACGTCCTGTTCGCCACCCACCCGGCGGAAGCGTTGCTCGACCAGCACGCGCAGGACCCGGCTCTGACTCTCGCGTGGCATGTCGCCGACATCGTCGAGATAGAGGGTGCCGTTGTGGGCCCGCTCGAACACGCCGATCTTGCGCGGCCGGCCGTCGTGGCCCTCCTCGCCGAACAGCTCGATATCCAGCCGTTCGGGGGTCATGCCGGCAGCGGAGATGGCCACGAACTCGCCCCTGGACCGGGCGCTGGCCTCATGGATCTGGCGCGCCACCAGTTCCTTGCCCGAGCCGGGCGGGCCCGAGATCAGGACGCGGCTGTTGGCAGGTGCGACCTTGGCGACGGTGCTGCGCAGGGTCTGGGCTGCGGCGGATCGACCGATGAAACCCGAAGGGGCCGCCACCTGGGCGCGCAGCCGCCTGTTCTCGCGCTTGAGCGAGGACGCCTCAAGCGCCCGCTGAACCACGACCACCAGACGATCGGACTTGAACGGCTTTTCAATGAAGTCATAGGCCCCGCGCTGCAGGGCCGTGACCGCCGTCTCGATGTTGCCGTGGCCCGAGATCATCACCACCGGCAGATCGGGATCCAGTTCCTTGATCACATCCAGCAGTTCCAGCCCGTCCAGACCGCCGCCCTGCATCCAGATATCGAGCAGCGCCAGCGACGGCCGTCGCGCCCGGATCGCGGCCAGGGCCTCGTCGGAGTTGGCGGCGACCCGCACGGCGTGGCCCTCGTCCTCCAGCAGGCCTGAAACCAGCTCGCGGATGTCGGCCTCGTCGTCGACGACCAGAATATCGGCGCCCGTGGATCGCATGATGCCTCGCTATTCGGCGGCCGGAGCCGTGCGGGACCGGGAGGCTTTCGCCTCCTTCGTCCCGGCGGC
>CANMXH010000114.1 GCA_947501315.1 Caulobacteraceae bacterium
ACCACCTGCATCCCCAGCCATTCCGCGATCAGGGCCGGTTTGTCGGCGCCGTCGATCTCGACCGTGACCTCGTGTTTCAGCAGCCAGCGTCCGCCGCCCTTGTCCTCGGCGGAGAGGAGTTTGAACCGGCCGCGCACGTTCGAGCCGGCCGGCACGGGCGCGAGAAAGCGGAGTTTGTCGAAGCCGTAGTTGACCCCCATCACCACGCCTTCCAGCGGCGGGACGGCGTCATAGGTCATGGCCGACAGCAGGCTGAGGGTCAGGAAGCCATGGGCGATGGTGCCGCCGAAGGGGGTGTGCGCCGCCGCGACCGGGTCGATATGGATGAACTGCCGGTCCTCGGTGATCTCGGCGAAGGCGTCGATCCGGGCCTGGTCGACGGTGATCCAGCGGCTGACGCCAATTTCCTGGCCGATCAGGCCGGCGAGGTCGGCGACAGGGGTGGGCAGGCCCTTGCGTTCGGTCATGGTGTCAGGCTCCGGGGGTGAAACGGTCTTCGATGATGGCGGAAAACATGGACGGGTCGACATTGCCACCCGACAGGACGACGGCGGTGGTCAGGCCAGCGGTCTCGACCTTGCCGGCCAGGACAGCGGCCAGCGACACGGCCCCGCCCGGCTCGACCACCAGTTTCAGCACCTTGAAGGCATAGCGCACAGCCTCGGCGACCTCGGCGTCCGAGACGGTCACCACCCCGGTCAGTCGTTGATTGATCGGGAAGGTCAGCTCGCCCGGCCGGTCGGTCATCAGGGCGTCGCAGATCGAGGGCCGTTCGACCGGGGCGTGGGTCAGCCGCTCGCCCGCCGCCAGCGACAGCAGGGTGTCATTATAGGCCTTGGGCTCGACGCCGATGACCCGGGTCTCGTGCGACAGGGCCTCCATGGACAGGTTGATGCCCGCGATCAGCCCGCCGCCCGAGGCGCCGCACAGCAGCTGGTCCAGCGGTGCATCAGCCTGTTCGAGGATCTCCAGCCCGGTCGTGCCCTGGCCCTCGATGACGAAGGGATCGTCGAACGGACGGACGAGGATGGAGCCCTTCGACGCCGCGATCTCCTCGCCGATGGCCTCGCGGCTCTCGGTGTAGCGGTCGTACATCCGCACCTCGCCGCCGAAGCCGATCACGCCCTCGACCTTCACCTTCGGACTGTCGGCGGGCATGACGATGATGGCCTCAATCCCGAGGATCTGCGCGGCGCAGGCCACGGCCTGGGCGTGGTTGCCCGAGGAATAGGCGACGACGCCGCGGGCCTTCTCCTCCTCCGTCAGCCGGCTGATGCGGTTCCAGGCCCCGCGGAATTTGAAGGCCCCGGCCCGCTGCAGCGTTTCCGCCTTCAGCAGGATGCGGCCGCCGGTCAGCGCATTGAGCGCCGGGCTCTCGATCAGGGGGGTGCGGACGGCCTGTCCGGCGATCTGGCGGGCGGCGTCGCGAACGCCGGCGAAGGAGGCGGTGTGCATGGGAGACTCATACCGCGTGATTTCCTCCCGGCGAAGCCGGCTTTGAAGGCCGGCTGGTTCATCACAACGAACACAACGAAGAATCCACAAAGGACACGACGGGGCCTGCGCCGAAATCCCATACCGTTGTGTCCGTCGTGCCTCGTTGTGTTCGTTGTGATGAACCTCGACTGCGCGTCTCCGGCTCACGGGTTGCGGCTTCGCCGCGATGGCAGCGATGACCGGTTGAGTCTGCGGAAGGGCGCTCTAACCTGACCGGATGAAGTCGCTCATCCTCGCCATCGACCAGGGCACAACCTCGACCCGGGCCATCGCCTTTGAAGCTGCGCCCGAGGGCGGACTGCGGCCGGTCGCGGTCAGCCAGATCGAGCTGGAGCAGCATTTCCCGCATCCGGGCTGGGTCGAGCATGACCCCGCTGAAATCTGGGCCGCGACGCTGCAGACCTGCCGGGCGGTGATCGAACAGGCCGGCGGGGTCGAGCGGTTCGCGGCCATCGGCATCACCAACCAGCGCGAGACCTCGGTGCTCTGGGATGCGGTGACCGGCGAACCCCTGCACCGCGCCATCGTCTGGCAGGACCGGCGCACGGCGGACGTCACGGGCACTCTGGCCGTCGCCGGGCATGAGCCGATGGTGCAGGCGGCGACCGGCCTGATCCTCGACCCCTATTTCTCGGCCTCGAAATTCGCCTGGCTGCTGGACGCCGTGCCGGGTGCGCGGGCGCGGGCGGCAAAGGGCGAGGTCAAGGTCGGCACTATCGAGACCTGGCTGATCTGGAAGCTGACCGGCGGCGCGAGCCACGTCACCGACGCCACCAATGCCAGCCGCACCTCGCTGATGGACCTCGCCACCTGCACCTGGCGGCCGGATCTTGCGGCCCTCTTCAATGTCCCGATGGCGGTCCTGCCGGAGATCCGCGGCTGCACGGACGCTCTCGGCGAATGCGACCCGTCCCTGTTCGGGGCGGCCCTGCCGATCCATGGCGCGGCCGGGGACCAGCAGGCGGCCCTGGTCGGCCATGGCGCGCTCAAGGCCGGGGACGCCAAGATCACCTATGGCACCGGGGCCTTTCTGGTCGCCAATGTCGGGGCGCGACCGGTCGGTTCGACCAGCCGCCTGCTCGGCACCCTCGGCTATGCGGTCGGAGGCGATGTCGCATATGCCCTCGAGGGCTCCATCTTCTCGGCCGGCTCGGCGATCCAGTGGCTGCGCGATGGGCTCAAGGTGCTCGCCGCCTCCGGCGAGTCCGAGGCCATGGCCCGGGGGCTGAAAGACAACGGCGGGGTCTATCTGGTGCCCGGCTTCACCGGCCTGGGGGCACCGTGGTGGGAGCCGGAGGCGCGCGGGACCCTAATCGGCCTGACCCGCGACAGCGGACCCGCCCATTTCGTCCGGGCGGCGCTGGAATCGCTGGCGTACCAGACCCGCGACCTGCTCGACGCGCTGGAAAAGGACGGGGCACCGCGGTTGCAGGTGCTCAAGGTCGACGGCGGCGTCACGGCCAATGCCTTCGCCATGCAGTTCGTCGCCGACATCTGCGACGTGGTGGTCGAACGGCCGGCGTTTCAGGAGATGACGGCCCTGGGCGCGGCCAAGCTGGCGGCGCTCGGAATCGGCCTGATCGGCGATCTGGAGGACCATCCGGTCGAGGCCCCGGCGCGCTGGACACCGAATATGGCTCCGGAAGCGCGCGAACGGCTGCTGAGGGGCTGGCGCAGCGCGGTCCGCGCGGCCATCATCGCCGCTCACCCGGAAGACGCATGACCCAGCCCATCCTCGAAGACGCCCAGTCCACCTTTTCCGGCACCCGGGAGGTCGATCCCCGCCACGCGCTCGATGAAGCGGCGCTGGACCAATGGCTGAAGGCCCATGTTGAGGGCTATGCCGGTCCGCTGACGCTGCGCCAGTTCAAGGGCGGCCAGTCGAACCCGACCTACGAGCTGCTTACGCCCACGGGTGCCTATGTGCTGCGTCGCAAGCCGCCGGGGACGCTTCTGCCCAGTGCCCATGCCGTCGATCGTGAGTTCACCGTTATCTCGGCCCTGCACAGACAGGGCTATCCGGTCGCCCGGCCCTGGGCCCTTTGCACGGACGACAGCGTCATCGGCTCGATGTTCTATGTCATGGACAAGGTCGAGGGCCGGGTGCTGTGGGACCTGAAACTGCCGGGGATGGAGCCGGCCCGGCGCCGCGCGATCTATGAAAGCCAGGTCGATACCCTGGCAACCCTGCACGCCTTTGATCCGGCTGCCATCGGATTGTCCGACTACGGACGGCCGGGAAACTATTTCGAACGTCAGGTCGGGCGCTGGACCAAACAGTACCGCGCCTCGGAGATTGATCCGATTCCGGCCATGGACCGGCTGATCGAATTCCTGCCGTCCACCTTGCCGCCGGACGGACCGACGCGGATCGTCCACGGCGACTTCCGGCTCGACAACATGATCCTCGCCCCCGACGGGCCGCAGGTCCGGGCCGTACTGGACTGGGAACTGTCGACTCTGGGGGACCCCATGGCGGACTTCTCCTATCTGCTGATCGCCTGGGTGATTCCGGCGACCGCCCGCAACGGTCTCGCCGGCGCCGATCTCGAGGCCCTGGGCATTCCGTCGGTGGCGGAGACGGTGGAGCGCTATGCGAAGCTGACCGGGAACTCGCCGGCCAATCTGGACTGGCTGCTGGCCTACAACCTGTTCCGGCTGGCGGCCATCTGTCAGGGCATTGCCGGGCGGGTGCGCGACGGCACGGCGGCCTCGTCCCATGCCCGCGCCATGGCTGACCAGGTGCCGATGCTGGCGGCGGGGGCCCTGAATTTCGCAGAGAAGGCCGGCGCCTGATCGCCCGGCCTCACGTTGCGCGGCCGTCGGGTCAATGCGGGATCAGAACAGCCCCGTTCAGGATGCGCCGGTCATCCTTCGCCTGCACCAGAATCGCTATGGCCAGGCCTGATCCGGCGGCGTCGGGCAGGGCATAGAGGGCGGGCCGGCCGGTCCATTCGCCCAGGGTCCGGACCGAGCGCACCACATTCATGTGCCGCACCGTGCGGCCACGGTTGTCACCCCGGGCGATAAGGACCTCCTGCGGCCCGGGGGTGAAGGTCACCGCCAGAACCTCGGCACCACCGGCGGGCGCGCGGCCGGAGCCTACGCCGACGCGGTCGCCGCCCGTGCGGAACTCGATCTCGGGCGGAAACACGCGGCGCGCGCCTTCTTCGTCTATGGCGCTCTGCAGGGCCGGAACCCCGGCGCCCACGACCTGGCGTCGACCGTCGATGACGATCTGGGGTGTCGCGACGTCGCGCAGTCTCAGGGGTTTGCGATAGGCGCGCTGGCGCTGGGCGAACTCGGGTCGGGCAAAGGTGTCCTCCCAGCCCAGGTAGTCCCAGTAATCGACAGCATAGGTCAGGGCGATGACGCCGGGTTCGGTCGCAACGGACTCAAGCCGGGCATTGGCCTCCGGACAGTCGGCGCAGCCCTGGGCGGTGAACAGTTCAATGACGACTGGCTCAGGCGGTGCCACCGCCCGGACGGCGCGGGCCGACGACGGCTGGGCCACAGACCCTGCCGCGACAAGGGCCGCCGCCAGGGCCGCCACAGGGATGATCCAGCCCCTCGTGCGCATGCTGCAGAGATTAACCACGGCCGGCGAAATCGCGCCGCTCATTTTCGCGTGAAGGCCGATTGGATCGGCAACCGTCAGACCCGGATGTCAAGCAGGGCACCGGGGCGCGTGGGACGCTCCTCCTGAACGGCCGGCGCGGACGAGGGGGCGATGTCGCGCGCGACCGGTTCCGGTCCGCCGGCCTGCACCGCCTCGAGGGCCGCCCGAAAGAAATCCGATCGTGCCGCGCGCACGGGAGGTAGCGCGGCAGGTTGGGTCGGGAACTGGACAGACAGGAGGCCGGGTCGAATCGTGCTCATGCCCGCAGGGTTAACGAAAACTGTCGGAAAGAGGTTAACGCTCCGGCTCGCGAGCTCTGGCCGTCGGCAGGGGCCGGGCCGGAGCCTGTGTGGCCGCGACCAGACGCTCGATCTCGGCCGGGTCGAGCAGGGGACCGGACGACTTTCCCACGACCTGGCCCATCGCATTGACGGCGAAGGTCTCCGGCGCACCGGTAATACCGAGGTCGAGGCCCGCCCGGCCGTCCCGGTCGACCAGCACCATGGCATAGGGGTCGCCCAGTTCGTCGAGGAAGGCGCGGGTGGCGACCGGGTCGTCCTTCCAGGCCACGCCGACCACAGCGACGCCGCGCGCCTCCAGGGCCATCAGATTGGGATGTTCGGCCCGGCACGGCGCGCACCAGCTGGCGAAGACATTGACCAGCATCGGCTTGCCCACACCGGCGGTCTTCAGATCGAGATGGCCCGGGCCGGGCTGGTCGCCCGTCAACATCGGCAGGACGGTCTCGGGAATGGGCTGGCCGATGAGGGCGTCGGGCCTGATCGACGGATCGCGTTTGAGCGACCAGCCGATGAAGAGCGCGGCCAGGGCTGCGAGGACGATGAGAGGGACGATGGACAGCCAGCGGCTCATGGTTGGGGCTCAGTCGTGCCGGGTTCGTCCTGCAGCCTTTCCAGCTCTGCCGACCAGCGGCGCGCCGCGAGGGCGGCGCGGGCGGCGAGCGCAGCCAGGATGACCGCGCTCAGGCCCCAGGCGGGCCAGACGAAGGCGGCGTAACGGCCCATATCGAGGTCAAGCATGATCAGGCCTCCAGCGCCTTGCGGGCGCGGATCGACACCACCCGGCGGCGTACGATCTCGGTGCGGATCGCGGTCAGCCAGATGGCCAGGAACAGGGCCCCCCAGGCCGCCATCATGATCAGCAGGGGCGTCAGATAGACGGCCGGCATGGCCGGTCCTTCGGCCCGCAGCAGCGAGGCCGGCTGGTGCAGGGTGTTCCACCAGTCGACCGAGAATTTGACGATCGGCAGATTGATCAGACCGACAAGCCCCAGCACGGCGGCGGCGCGCGTCGCCTTCGCCTCGTCATCGATCGAGGCGCGCAGGGCCATATAGCCGATGTAGAACAGGAACAGGATCAGCACCGACATCAGCCGGGCGTCGCCCCAGGCCCACCAGGCCCCCCACATCGGCTTGCCCCACAGACTGCCCGTCGCCAGGGCCAGGGCGGTGAAGGCGGCACCCGGCAGGGCGGCGGCGCGGGCGGCGGCGTCTGCCAGGGGGTGGCGGAACACCAGGGCGAAGAAGCTGGACACGCCGAGTGCGCCATAGATCATCAGCCCGACCGAGGCTGCGGGCACATGGACGAACATGATCCGCACCGTGTCGCCCTGCTGATAGTCCTCGGGTGCGGTGAAGCTGAACCAGGTCCCGACGACCAGCAGCACGGCGGCCACCGCCCACAGCACCGGGGTCAGCGGGCGGGTGAAGCGCAGGAAGCGGTCGGGATTGGCGAGGCCGAACATCGGCGTCTCCTTAGCGGGCCGGGACGGCGCGCGCCATATGGGGACTTCACGGGGTGGCGCCGCGACGCAGGGGCTGTGCTATGGCCCTGTCTCTGTTGACCAGGGGGCTGCCATGACCGACGACGTGACCAAGGATTCCAACGGCAACATCCTCGCCGACGGCGACAGCGTGACCCTGATCAAGGACCTGAAGGTCAAGGGCTCGGGCGGGGTGACGCTGAAGCGCGGGACCCTGGTCAAGAACATCCGCCTGACCGG
>CANMXH010000115.1 GCA_947501315.1 Caulobacteraceae bacterium
CTCGCAGGCACGACCGAGGCACAGGTGCGCCGCCTGCGCCGCGGCCTCAATGTCCGCCCGGCGTTCAAGCGCATCGACACCTGCGCCGCCGAGTTCGCCTCGGCCACGGCCTATATGTATTCGACCTATGAGACCGGGGCCCTGGGCCAGGTTCCGCAGTGCGAGTCCAACCCCTCGGACCGGAAGAAGGCCATCATCCTGGGCGGCGGTCCCAACCGCATCGGGCAAGGCATAGAGTTCGATTACTGCTGCTGCCACGCGGCCTTTGCCTTTGCCGACATCGGCGTCGAGTCGATCATGGTCAACTGCAACCCCGAGACCGTCTCGACCGACTATGACACCTCCGACCGCCTGTATTTCGAGCCGCTGACGGCCGAGGACGTGCTGGAGCTGATCGAGGTCGAGCGGTCGGCCGGAAACCTGATCGGCGTCGTCGTCCAGTTCGGTGGCCAGACCCCGCTGAAGCTGGCCCATGCCCTGCATGAGGACGGCGTGCCGATCCTCGGCACCTCGCTGGACTCCATCGACCTGGCCGAGGACCGCGAGCGGTTCCAGGTCATGCTGCACGACATCGGCCTGATGCAGCCGCCCAACGGCCTGGCCCGCTCGGCCCGGGAAGCCGCCGACAAGGCGGATGAGGTCGGCTATCCCGTCGTCCTGCGCCCCTCCTATGTGCTGGGCGGGCGCGGCATGGTCATCGTCCACGACCGCGAACAGCTGGACCGCTATGTCGGCGAGGCCATGCGGGTGTCGGGCGACGACCCGGTCCTGATCGACCACTATCTGAACCGCGCCACCGAGGTGGACGTCGACGCCCTGTGCGATGACGAGACGGTCTTCGTGGCCGGGGTGCTGGAGCATATCGAGGAAGCCGGCGTCCATTCGGGCGACAGCGCCTGTTCCATGCCGCCCTTCTCCCTGTCGGCGGAAATCGTCGCCGAGCTGAAGCGCCAGACCGAGGCCATGGCCCGGGCCCTGAAGGTGCGCGGCCTGATGAACGTCCAGTTCGCCATCGAGGAGCCGCACAGCGAAAACCCGCGGATCTTCGTGCTGGAAGTGAACCCGCGCGCGTCCCGCACGGCCCCCTTCGTGGCCAAGACCATCGGCCAGCCGATCGCCGCCATCGCCGCCAAGGTCATGGCCGGGGTGCCGCTGAAGTCCTTCGGCCTGACGGACCGGCCCTATGACCATATCGCGGTCAAGGAAGCCGTCTTCCCCTTCGCCCGCTTTGCCGGGGTCGACACCATCCTGGGGCCCGAGATGCGCTCGACCGGCGAGGTCATGGGTCTGGACTGGAAACGCGAGGGCGAGGCCGACATGGCCCCCGCCTTCGCCCGCGCCTTCGCCAAATCCCAGATCGGCGGCGGCACCACCCTGCCGGTCAAGGGCTGCGCCTTCGTCAGCGTGAAGGACGGCGACAAACCCTTCATCGTCGAGGCGGTGAAGACCCTGATCGCCGAGGGTTTCTCCATCATCGCGACGGGCGGAACCCATACCTGTCTGACCGAACAGGGCCTGGCCGTGGGCCACGTCAAGAAGGTGCTGGAAGGCCGCCCCAACATCGTCGACGCCATGAAGAACGGCGGCGTCCAGTTGGTCTTCAACACCACCGAGGGCAAACAGGCGCTGCTGGACAGCTTCTCCTTACGCCGCACCGCCCTGATGATGAAGATACCCTATTACACCACGACCGCGGGGGCCCTTGCGGCCGCCCAGGCCATCGGGGCGATCAAGGCCGGTGAACTGGATGTGCGACCGATCCAGGACTATGCCCACGACTGACCCGTTGGTGACGATTTCGACCAGTGCCGGGTCCCGCAAACACGCCTTGGACCCGACAGGTCGGCCAGTCATTTGAGGGACAATGCGGCGGGATAGCGAGGACAATCCGGTAGAATAACAGGGACAATAGCGGGACTTTTGAGGGACAAACCCGGGACGTTCGAGGGACAATCGTCGCGACATCCGGGACATGCGCCCGTTGACCCCTCCCCCCAGCCGTCATCCTCGGGCTTGACCCGAGGATCAGACCGTCCGGTGCGCGGTGGCGAGGCGAAGGGGCGAGGTCGTCGGGCCGTCCCGGGCGCACAGGCCGCCTCTCGCCTCTGGTCCTCGGGTCAAGCCCGAGGATGACGGGGGTTGGGGAGGTGGCGAGGCGGCAACAATATCAGAAGTTGAACGTTCTTGACGCTTTCCGGTTGTTCTGTATCACTCCCCACATGGACGACAAACGCCCGTTGATCGCGACATATATCGAGGCCAGCCGGCCGTTCGGCGTTGTCTACATCGGCATGACGAGCAACCTCTATCGTCGCGGCCGCGAGCACCGCGAGGGAGCGGGAAGCGGATTCAGCAAACGCTACGGCTGCAACATCCTGGTCTGGTACCAGACGTTCGAGCGCGTCACCTCTGCCATCCGCCGCGAGAAGGCGCTGAAGCGCTGGAACCGCCCGTGGAAAATGCAGCTGATCGAGGAGCGGAATCCGCAGTGGTGCGACCTGTATCCCTTCCTCATGAGTGAGCAGCCCGACCCGCGACTGCCGCTGGAGAATGACGGCGGCGTCGCGGCGTTTCTGGCGCGGCTGGAGGCGGGGGAACCGGACGGGGCGTAGACGCCACGGCGCGCCACTTGACCCCTTCCCCCGCCGTCATCCTCGGGCCTGACCCGAGGATCAGACTGTCCGGTGCTCCGTGGCCGGGCGCACGGTCGGGATTGCGGGGCCGTCCCCGAGGCACAGCCCGCCTCTCGCCTCTGGTCCTCGGGTCAAGCCCGAGGATGACGGCGTGAGATGGGGTGCGTCCGCTTCTGACGTAGCAGCATGCGACCATCTACGCATGGAGCACCATCGCCTGCGCAAATACCGGGGGCCGGAGACCTGGGCCCGGGTCAGGGCCGCCTATGTCGCCGGGGAGTCCGCGCCGTCCGTGGCCCGCCGCTTCGACGTCGGTCTGTCCAATCTGAGACGCCGCGCCATGGCGGAAGGCTGGACACGTAACCGCATCGCCGAACGGCTGGACTTCAAGCCCCTGCGCGGCGGGGCGGATGATCCGCCGCCCGCGCTGGCGGCGCTGTCGCCGGCCGGCGAGACGGCCGAGCCCCCCTGGATCAGTCCGAAGCTCGCGGTGGCGCGCGCCCTGCGCCGCGCCGCCTGGCTGCTGAGCCAGGGACAGGCGGCGGAAGCCATGGCCCTGATGCGCGCCGCCGAGGCGCTGGAGCGCTCGGGGCTGGCGGGGTGAGGGCGTGGACTTCCGGGTGTCTGATTTCAGCGATCAAGCCAGAGTCCGCTCCCGACCCATTGCGGACGATTGGAGCGCGGGCCCCGAGGCTCTCGTCTTCCAGCTACATATCTCGTGGCAGGTAGGGCGTAACCGCGAATGCCAGAGCATTGAGGCTCAGGACCAACGTCACCGCCCAAGCCAAGTAGCGGTTCCTGCCCAATAGCGACGCCGCCAACAGGAGAAGCGACGGGACCGCGAACGCTATATACACAACGACTTGAAGGTAGACCCACGCGAAGCCGTTTTCGCGGACCGGCAGCACATACGAAAACCAAAGCCCAAGCAGGGAAAGCGCGAGGGCCAACAGGCCGGATAGCCTCGTGAGAACGGGCAGCATTGGATTTGCCATCTCAGATTCCTGACGGGGACGACGTAATCGTCGCGCCTCGTCAGCGAAAATGAACCCATTGCCTTAGGTCCGCAATCTACCCTCAGGCTACCGTCGGCTTCCGACCCATTGCGGACTTCTGGGCGCAAAGGTTAGGCTTTGGCGATGAAGATCCTGGCAGATTTTGCGGCATGGTGGCGGCCTAAGCCCCTGTGGTTCAAGATTATGCTTGTTGCCGTAGCGTGGCCTGCATGGGCGGTCGGTTTGCTCTGCGCTCAGACAGGGCGGGCGGATAGCCCGGTTGCGAATGTGGCTTGGGTCATCTTCGGGCTTTGCGCCGTTATTGCTGCTATATTCGAGAGCCGAAACCGCAAGTCAGGACCACACGAGAGTATCGGCGGCGATGTGTGCGACGGCGGCGATTAACCACTCCCCGCCCTTAGCGGTCGTTGAGAAAGTCCGCTTGGGGGCAACGGCCGAAATGTCTGCTTGCGGGCCAGAAGCCCATGTCCGCTCCCGACCCATTGCGGACCTTCGGAAGGCTGATTTAGGCGACCGTCCGCTTCCGACCCATTCGCCCGATCACAATGCCTCCGATGAACGCACAGAACGCTATCAGCCCGGCAAGGACCAGGGGCCTACGATCTTGCCTCGGCGTCTCCATCCGCAACGTCGTTACCTCGCCCGGCTCGAGTTGATCGATTACGCGCGCCTTCAATGTTTCGTCACGGATGTCATTCGGGCCCAACATTCCGCGAACAGCCAGCCGATCATTCTCGCGGCTGGCGTAGAAGATTCCGACCCTGTCGAAATCCGGAAACGCCGCGCGATCACAAAACACTTCCAGCCAGTTATGGTCGTAGGTGATTACGCCGGTCCCGGCGTCGCCCTTGAATGAAGTTCTAGGCTCAACTCTCACTTCAAGGCCACGGTCGCCCTCGATGAGCGCAACCACCCGCCCGACGAAGATCGTATCGGCTTCAGCCCAGTAGCGATCCTGATTGGCCCTCCATAAGCGTTCGTAAGCATGGGCTTGGGTCTCTCCGGGATTTCGGGGAACCGTATAACTGCACGCTTCAGCTGAGGTGGCTGCGAGCCAGCACAGGGCCAGAAATCCGAAGATTGAAATAGCGCGAAGCATTGCTCATCCTTCGACACACACGAGGCCGTGGTCAACGTCCGCTTCCCCCCCTTTAGGCGACCGTCGGCTGCCGACCCAAAGCGGACTTCCATAATCACTGCGCTTATGAGGGCTCCGCCTCCCTCAGAGGCACTCGCCGTAGGCGCTACACACGAAACTGAGCATCCAGAGCATATAGATGACGCCCATCAGGGGAAGGTAAAGCGCGCCGGACACTAGGCGAGCTTTTCGGCTTATCGGAACTGCGGCAACGCCTGCGAGCCCAATCCCCAAGACCAGTGCGAGGAGCAAGAGGGACAGGTCCGATGGTAGCGCCGGACTTCCCGAACTCCGAACCAGCCGCTCAACGATTGGCCCCGACATAATCGGGCTGATCATCAAGGCAAGGCCGCCTGTCCACCGTATGAAGTGGTTCATCTTTCGCCCTATCTGCCATCGTCTGTGTAAGCAGGATGGCATTCCCCCTATTCGCTTTCCATACGCAGCCGACAGTCCGCTTCCCCCCCAAAGCGGACTCGCGCAGCGTCTGCTTTCGTCCCTAATGCGCCGCCTCCGCCTCTCCGTCTGCATCCCGCCCCTCGACGATCCGGGCGACGGCCAGGTCGGCGGTGACATTGCCGATGGTGCGGAAGATGTCGGGCACCACCTCGACCGCCAGCAGCAGGGGCAGGACCTCGAGGGGCAGGCCCATGGCCAGGGCGATGGGGGCGATGGAGGCGAAGAAGGACACCTGACCCGGCAGGCCGACGGTGCCGACGCTGATGGCCAGGGCCGTGACCGCGCCGGCGATCAGCACGCCGGGCGTCAGGGGGATGCCGTAGAGGTGGGCGACATAGATGCAGACGGCCAGGTTGGCGACCGTCGAGGTGATGCGGAACACCGCCACCGCCAGCGGCAGGACCAGGCCTGCGGTCGCCGGCGAGACGCCCAGCCGGTCGATCGCCCGCTCGACCATGACCGGCAGACAGGCCAGCGAGGACTGGGTCGAGATGGCCACCACCTGGGCCGGGGCCACGGCGGCGGCGAACCGGCCGAGGGACAGCCGGCCGAACGCGAGGGCGACGACATAGGTCAGCAGGATCAGGCCGATCAGGCTGAGGCAGACCAGGGCGATGTAGTGCCCCAGCACCCCCGCCGCCCCGAGCCCGGTGTGCAGCCCGACCCCGAGGGACAGGGCAAAGACGCCGATCGGCGCGGCCCGCAGCACCCAGTGGACGATGACGATCATGGTCTCGGCCACCGCCTCGAAAAAGACTGTCAGGGGCTGGCGCAGCCGGTCCGGCAGGCGGGTGGTGGCAAAGCCGAAGATGATGGCGAAGACCACGACCCCGAGGATGGCCCCCTCGGCCGCGGCGGCGACGGGATTGGGCGGCACCAGCGCAGTCAGAAAGGCGCCCAGCCCGCCGCCGCCGACATTCTCCCGCACCACTTGGTCGCCCGAGGTCCCGGCCAGCAGCAGACGCGCACCCTCGGGGTCGATGGGCCACAGGGCATGCAGGCCTTCGGACGCGGCAATGCCGTAGGCCGTCGCCCCGACCAGTAGCAGGGCGAAGACCACAACCGTCTTCAGCGCCAGCCGCCCGGTCGCGGCCGCATCCGCGATGGAGGCGATGCCGGTCACCAGCAGGGCGAAGACCAGCGGGATGATGGTCATGCGCAGGGCGTTGAGCCACAGCTGGCCCAGCCCCTCGATCAGGGCGACCGTGCCGGTCCCGCCGGGAATGCCATAGGTCTGTGCCGCCGCGCCGGCGGCCAGGCCGAGGGCCAGGGCCAGCAGGACGCGGAGGCTGAGCGAGGAGAACAGGGCGGCGGTGCGGGACTGGGTCATGCGGCGAAGCTAGGCCGGGTCGCGCGCCCGGTCGAGGCCCGCCGCGAGGCCTTGGGCCGCGATCGCCATGGCAGCGGGCGACAGATCCTCCAGCACCAGCCGGTCCAGAACCGGGCGGCCCCGGTCGGCACCGGTGCGCCGATAGGCCGGGTCGTAGTGGACCTCGATCAGCTGTCGGGCCAGATCGCTGAGCGCGCCGCGCGCGGCCATGGCGCGCCATTCGCTGATGGTCGCCTTGGCATGGTGGCGCGGCAGCCGGCTCAGGGCCAGATCCAGCGCGGCCGGATCGGCGGCGATATCGGCATAGGTCGCGACCGTATGGGCGACGCGGGCCTCGACCGGGGCCACGATCTCGATCACCGGGGCGGCGGCCATGGCGGCCCACAGTGACGGCGGCACGAGGCGCGCGCCGATCTTGCTGCTCTCGGCCTCGACCACCACCGGACGCGCCGGATCGAGCCGCGACAGGGCGTCGTGGACCCGGCTCTCGAACGCCTTCTGCGACGGCTGGCCGCCGGGCATGGCC
>CANMXH010000116.1 GCA_947501315.1 Caulobacteraceae bacterium
CAGAGGGTCGCCGCCACGGCCGTATTGAAGATCAGGATGGTCGTGGCGGGAATCTTCGTCAGCATCAGCAGGCCACCGACCAGCCGTCCGACCATGGCCCCGCCCCAGTACCAGGCCACCATGCTGCCGGCGGTCGCCAGCGGCAGGTTGAGAATCTCCGGGCTGTGCAGGAAATTGGTCAGGAGATCACCGATGGTGACCTCAGACCCGACGTAGAAGAAGATCGCCAGCGCCCCGAGGACCGCCCAGGGCGATTTCAGCGCCACCAGCGGTGACATCCGGTCTTCGGCCGTCGGTGCCGGGGCCGCTGCATTGATCGTCTTTCGGGCGGTGAAGATGAAACCGGCGACGACGGTGAAGAACAGGCCGACGGCCACGAATGCGAGATCAATGCTGCGCAGCGATTCCGCCCGGGTTGCCGGATCGGTGATGATGGCGTCGGCGGCGAAGACGCCGCCTGTCAGCAGGATCGGCGCGGCGATCAGCGGCCCGAGGGTAGTGCCGAGAGAGTTGAAGAACTGCGAGAAATTCAGTCGAGCATGGGACGTCTTCGGCGCACCGAGCGCCGCCACCAGAGGGTTGGCACCGACCTGCAGCAGGGTGACGCCCGAGGCGATCACGAACAGGGCGATGAGCACCCCGGGATAGAAGTCCACCAGGGTGGCGATCGGCACGATCAGACACCCCGCGACCATCGTCACCAGGGCCACGATGATGGCCTGGCTATAGCCCAGCCGTCCAAGGAGGGCCGCCGCCGGGATCGAGGCGATACCGTAGGCGATGAACCAGGCAAAGGTGGTCAGGGTCGCCTCGGTGTAGCTGAGCTCGAACACCCGGCGCACCGCCGCGATCAGCGGCCCGATCAGGGACGTCACAAAACCCCAGGCGAAGAACAGCGTCGTCACATAGGCGAAGGCCAGGCCCGTGCCCTTCGGTTTGGCTGCTTGATGTTCGGTCATGGCAATCTCCTCGCCTTCTGAGGTCCGCACATCAACCATGCGGTCCCGCAGCTTTCATTCAGACATGACGTCCAGCACCTGACGCCAGCGCTCATCAACCCCGGAAGCAAAAGGGCCGCTCCGGTCTCCCGAAGCGGCCCCTCTCCGACCGGTTGGGTCGATTAGTAGCGGTAGTTCACCCCGAACAGGAAGGTCCGGCCGTAGACCTGATGGTCGATGAGCCGGCGCTCGTCGCCATTCTCATAGGTGTAGAAGGGCTCGTCGGTCAGGTTGTTGACCTGGAACTGGGCCGAGAGGCCTTCCAGCGGTCCCGATTCGAACTGATATCCGATCTGGGCGTCGACGATGGATTCCGCCCCGACCTGCCGGAGGGTCCGGCCGTTGCCGAAGCCGGCAACCTCGCCGAGGAATTCCGAGCGGTAGCGGTTGCTGATCCGGGCCTGCACGCCGTCCCGCTCATAGTAGAGCGTCAGGTTGGCGACGGTTTCGGACAGGCCGGGGATCGGCGTGGCGGGGTTGCCCGGATCCGGCTGGATCTCGCTCTCGGTGGAAGAGACCGAGAACTGTCCGCCGAAGCCTTCCAGTGCGGGCGAGATGAAGTCGAACGGTGTGGAGACCGAGAACTCGACGCCGTAGATCGCTCCACCCTCGCCGTTGGCGGGCGCGGACACCAGACCCTCGTTGATCACGGGCGCACCGGCACCGGTCGGGAAGCCGGTGAAGTCAAACACCAGGTTCTGGTTGTAGATGTAGGTGTCCAGGTCCTTGTAGAAGCCCGCGAGCGACACATAGGCCGAGCGGCCGAAATACTGCTCGATCGAGATGTCGAACACATTGGCGATCCAGGGCTTCAGCTCCGGATTGCCGCCGCCGCCGCTCCAGGGCGAGCTGTTTACGGTCGCGCCCGGAACGTTCAACGCGTTGTTGAAGCCGAAAGTCCGGGACGCCCGCATCTCGTCCATCCGCGGACGGGCCTGGGTCCGGGCCGCCGCCAGACGCAGGAAGCGCTGGTCGCCGATTTCGAAGATCAGGTTGGCGCTGGGCAGGAACTCGGAATAGGTGTCGCCGCCCGTCACCGCAACGGAACGCGTACCGGCGCCGCCGCCCGTCGCGGCGAAGCCGCTCGAGCTCTGGTCCACCATGGCGACCTGGAAGCCGAAGTTTCCGGTCAGAGGCATGCCGGCAAAGTTCGTGTCCAGGTTGGCCCGGATGAACGGCGTGACGATCGTTTCCTCAACCGACCAGTTCTTGGCCAGGACGTCCGAGTTGGGATTGCGGACGCGATTGAAGAAGCCGCTGTTGAGCAGGCCGAGGGTGTCGTAGCTGACCATCCCCGGAATGCCGATGAAGGCCAGCGACGTCGGGGCGAGACGGAACTGGGTCGGGACGACATTGAACCCGCCGCCCGCCACGCCGAGGAAGAATTCATCGGCGATGAGCTCCTTCTCCCGCGTGTTGTAGTTGAAGCCGAAGTCCACAGAAGTGACCGGGCCATCCGTCAGGTGCGCCGTGGCCTGCAGACGGGTCGCGAACAGTTCGTCGGTGACCGTCGGGCTGTTCAGATAGCCGTCCTGCCCGCCGGGGATCACATCCCCGCCCCAGCCCTGGGGGCTGCTCGGGCGGATGAGGTTGAAGTCGGCGTAGTTCAGCGTGTTGTCGAACTGGGGAATGCCGTTGCCGTCAATCCGGAAGGTCAGCGAGTCGGCAGCGCCGGAACCATTGTCACCGGTACCCGCATAGCTCTCGATGATCTGGTCCGTGCGGTCGACGCTGGAGTAACTGACGTCCGCGACGAGGGTCCAGCGATCGTTCGGGGTGTACTCCGTGTTGAAGCCCAGCGCCTTCACCTCGCTTTCGCGGGTGTTCACGTCATTGCGCACGACACCGCGCACGTTGTTGAACGTGCCCTGGGTGACCAGGCCGTCGGTGACGGTTCGTCCCGGCTGGAGCGAAGCCGACGACCACTGCAGCGGAAACTCGATGCCGCGCAGGATCTGGGTGTTGTCAAACTTCGAATAGAAGGCGTCGATGGTCGTGTGCCATTGGTCATTGGGCCGGAACTCGACGACCCCCATGAAGCCGTCACGCTCGAGCTCGGACGACATCACATAAGGCTTCGTGCCGCCGATGACCCGGACACCGGGCGCGATATCCGGATAGCCCCAGGCGTTGAAACGCTCGGACTGGTAGGGCGAGCCCATGTGGGCATAGCCCAGGGCGATCCCGATGGTGTCATCGGCGAACTGGTCGATGTAGGACACACTGTAACGAACACCGTTATCCGTCGTCCCGGCGTTCAGGGCACCGATGTCGTTGAGCTCATAGCGCACATTGGCGGCAAAGGCGCGGCGGCCATAGGCCAGGGGCCGGATCGTCTGCAGATCCGCCGTGCCGGCAAGACCCTGACCGACCAGCGCCGAGTCCGGCGTCTTGTAGACGGTTACACCAGACAGCAGTTCCGAAGGATATTGATCGAACTCCACACCGCGGTTGTCGCCGGTCGAGACCTGCTCGCGGCCATTCAGAAGGGCGGTGGTGAAGTCGGGGCCCAGGCCCCGGATCGAGATCACCTGGCTGCGGCCGTCCAGACGCTGGGCCGTCAGACCCGGCAGACGCGCCAGCGATTCGGCGATGGAGACGTCCGGCAGCTTGCCGATGTCCTCGGCCGTCACGACCTCGACGATGGAGGTGTTGTTGCGCTTGGCGGCGATCGAGCTCTGGATCGAGGCCCGGATGCCGGTCACGATGACTTCATCAATCTCTTGCGTCTCGGTGCCGTCCTGAGGCGTCTCCTGGGCGACGGCAGCGCCCGCGCCCGTCAGAATGCCGATTGCGCCGAAGGCGGCGCCGGCGAGGAGGCGCGCGCGCCGGGTGATCTGGTAGTTCATCATCATTCTCCCTAGGGCCGCCGCTTTTCTCGCGAAGCGTCCGGTTTCACCGCAAAGTAATGCAAAGTTTCGGAAACCTTGCAAGCCGCTATCCGCCGCCTCCTGCGGCTACGTGGCTAAAATGTGACGGCGGCGACCAGCCCTGTTGCAGTGCACAAGGCAATCTTTCCTTGCGCTGCCGCATTTTCGACCCCGACATCATTCGGATTGACAGCCAGCAACTCCGCTGCAAAATCTTGCAAACTTGGCTGCGGGTCAAAAGGGCTCCCGGCGCTCGAGGAACGCCAAACGATGAGCAAATCCCTCCGCGTCCGGAAAGGAACACGTGCCGGCGTGCTTGCCACCCTCGTCGCACTGGGATGGGCTGGACTCGTCGGTCCCTCATTCGCGCAGGGCGGCCCCGACACCCTGCGTGCGCTCCGCGAGCGGCCCGCCGAAGACGAGGTCATCTATTTTCTGCTGCCTGACCGATTCGCAAACGGGAACCCGTCAAACGACCGGGGCGGGTTGTCGGGCGACCGTCTGGTCACCGGCTACGACCCGGCCGATCCCGGTTTTTTCCACGGCGGCGATCTCGCAGGCCTGACCGGTCAGCTCGACTATATCCGCGGCCTGGGGGCGACTGCCCTCTGGCTTGCGCCCGTGTTTCAGAACAAGCCGGTGCAGGGACCGCCTGGCCAGGAAAGCGCAGCCTATCACGGCTACTGGATCACCGATTTTACCCGCGTGGACCCGCATTTCGGCACGGAATCAGAGTTCCGCGCCCTCGTCGACGCCGCTCACGCCCGCGGCATGAAGGTCTATCTGGACATCGTGATCAATCACACCGCCGACGTGATCCGGTATCGCGAATGCCCGGCCAATGACTGCAGCTATCGCTGGGCGCGGGACTATCCGGTCCAGCGCAGGGGCGGCGTTTCGGGCGAGGCAATCAACGCCGGTTTTGTCGGGGACGGATCGGTTGAGGATTTCGCCCGGCTGACGCGACCCGACTATGCCTACAGCCCCTATGTCCCGGCGGATGAGACGGACATCAAGGCACCGGCCTGGCTCAATGAGATCGGCCTGTATCACAATCGCGGCAACAGCGCCTGGTACGGCGAAAGTGCGCTGGACGGCGATTTCGCCGGACTTGACGATGTGATGACCGAGCATCCCCGCGTCGTCGCGGGCTTCATCGAGCTGTACGGGTCCTGGATCGAGACCTACGGGATCGACGGATTCCGGATCGACACCGCCAAACACGTCAATCCCGAGTTCTGGCAAGCGTTTGTTCCGGCAATCCTGCAACGCGCGCGGGCAGCCGGGATCCCGAACTTCCACATTTTCGGAGAGGTCTACGGCTTCGAGCCCGGCGAACTGGCCCGCCACACCCGGGTTGATACCCTGCCGAGCGTTCTGGATTTCGCCTGGCAGCGCGCGGTCCAGGAGACAGTTGCGGGGACCGCAGGTCCCGACCGCATCGCCCGTGTCCTCAACGCCGATCCGGTCTATGCGGGCGGTGCCGAGGCCGCACTGCGGCTGCCGACCTTCGTCGGCAACCATGACATGGGCCGTATCGGACACCTGATCCTCAGGGAGAGACCGACCATTGCCGATGCCGAGTTGCTGGATCGGGCTGCCCTTGCCCATGCGCTGATTGTGCTCGGGCGGGGCGTGCCGGTGATCTATTACGGTGACGAGCAGGGCTTTACGGGCGACGGGGATGATCGGCGATCAAGGCAGGACATGTTCGAGACGCAGACACCATCCTACGCCGACGACCGACGCATAGGCACGGCTTCAGGGTCCTTCGACACCGGGGCTGACCTGTACCGGCGCATCGCCGTCATGACCGCGGCGCGCGCTGCTGACGCGCGCCTGCGGCGAGGTCGTGTCGTGGTCCGTTCGGCTGACCAGACCCCGGGGGTTCTGGCACTCTCCCGCCTCGATGCCCGGGGAGAGACGCTGGTGGTGTTCAACACCGCGAGCGAAGCCCGCGAGGTCAATGTCTCGGTCGAGGTCGATTCTGTGACATGGCAATCGCTGATCGGTAACTGCCCATCCCGCAGCACAGCTCCGGGCGTCGTCTCCCTCTCCCTGCCCGCTCTGGGCTATCTTGTTTGCGTCTCCGAAAGCCCAGCGTGACCGCCCATATACTCGAACGTCAACCGTCCCTTGCCAGCGCTGCCGACTGGTGGCGCGGGGCGGTTATCTATCAGGTCTATCCTCGCAGCTTCGCCGATACGAACGGCGACGGCATCGGGGATTTGCCCGGCATTACCCGGAACCTCGACTATATCGCCTCGCTCGGCGTCGACGCCGTCTGGCTTAGCCCATTCTTCACCTCGCCCATGAAGGACTTCGGCTACGACGTGGCAGACTATTGCGATGTCGATCCCGTGTTCGGGACCCTGGCCGATTTTGATCGCCTGATCGCGCGCGCCCACGCCCTCGGCCTCAAGATCATCACCGATCTGGTTTTTGCGCACACATCGGACCAGCACCCGTGGTTCCACGACAGTCGCGAGGCCCGCAACGGGCACAGATCGGACTGGTATGTCTGGTCTGACCCGCGTCCCGATGGATCGCCGCCCAACAACTGGCAGTCCGTCTTCTCCGGTCCGGCCTGGACCTGGGACGCCCGACGCGGCCAGTATTACATGCACAACTTCCTGCCGGAGCAGCCGCAACTCAACCTGCACAATCCGGCAGTCCAGGACGCCCTGCTTGAGGTCGCCCGCTTCTGGCTGGACCGTGGCGTTGACGGTTTCCGCTTTGACGCCATCAATTTCGCCATGCACGACCCGCAGCTGCGGGACAATCCGCCGGCGCCGCCCGGTGGCCAACGCACCCGACCGTTCGATTTCCAGGACAAGCTCTACAACCAGTCCCACCCGGGAATCGTCGACTTCCTGACACGAATCCGGGCCCTGACTGACAGCCGGGGAGGCCGGTTCAGCGTGGCCGAGGTAGGCGGCGACCATGCTGATCAGGAGATGCAGACCTTTACCGAGGGCGAGCGTCACCTGAACAGCGCCTATGGGTTCCTCTACCTCTACGCCCCCCGGCTTGCCCCCGCTCTGGTGCGCGAGGGTGCCGAGACATGGCAGGGTCGTGCCGGCCAGGGGTGGCCTTCCTGGACCTTCTCGAACCACGACGCGCCACGCGCCATCTCCCGTTGGGCTGAAGGCCGCGACCTCAAGGCCTTCGCCGAGATGGCGATGCTCCTGCTGATGACCATGCGGGGGAATGTC
>CANMXH010000117.1 GCA_947501315.1 Caulobacteraceae bacterium
ATCGCATCGGTCGCAGCTCCCGGATTGACCAGCACCGACAGCCAGGCATCAGGCATGACGCCCATTGGCCCGAGCATCTGGGGCGAGAAGAACTGGGCGATGCCGAACACCAGCGGCACGAACAGCGCCGCCAGCAGCGAGCGGGTGACCATGGCCGCCAGCATGCCCATCATGGCGAACTGCAGGATACGCAGCCAGGACAGGGTGGCGAAGCCGAGGAACTGGCCGGCCATCTCTCCGGTCAGTGAGAAGGTCAGGCTCCGTTCGAACACCGCCGCCTTGACCAGATTTTCGATCACGCTGGCCACCAGCATGAAACCCATGGCTGACAGGGCCAGTACGGCCACGACGGCCAGCTTGGCCAACAGCAGGTTGGCCCGGCTGTTGCGCGCGGTGATCAGCCGCCAGGTCTCCCAGCGATAGTCGCCGGCATAGAGGGTCGCCGCCCCGATCAGGACGAACAGCAGCACCAGCGGATTGGCCAGATTGCCCGCCGCCGTGACCAGGGCATCGGCCATGTCCAGCGTCCCGCCCCCCAGGGCCGCCTTGAGCTCTTCCGGCATCTTCTCGTCGCCCAGAATCCTGGTCTCGCTGCCCTTGAGCACGAAACTGGTCAGGGCTCCGATCGCGACCGAGAGGATCGGGACGAAGGCGAGGCTCCAGAACAGGGCGGTCCTGTTTTTCGACAGGCGGAAGCCTTCGGCGCGGATGGCATCAACCAGCATGGATCGTCTCCGGTGCCTGCACTGCACCCGTCTCGGTGAAGAAGATGGCCTCGAGGTCCGTCCCGACCCAGCGGGCCTCTGTGACGTCCACGCCCTTTTCGATCAGTGCACGGAACAGGTCCGGGGCCTCATGACGCTTGATGTCGGCCATCACGACATCGCCATCGACCGAGCCCTTGTCACCCAGCGCGATCATGGCGTCTCCGATCGGGCTCAGCGTGAGCCGCAGCCGTTCGCCCACCGCCGTCAGCTCGCTGACCGCGCCTTCACGCACCAGCCGGCCCTTGTTCAGTATGGCCACCCGGTCGCAGACACGCTGGACCTCCAGCAGCTGGTGGCTGGCCAGGATCACGGTCAGGCCGTCGTCATGGGCCAGGCTGCGGATCAGGGCGCGCATCTCCTGGATGCCGGGGGGATCCATGCCGCTGGTCGGTTCATCCAGAATGATCAGCTCGGGCTTGCTGATCAGGGCGGCGGCGACGCCGAGGCGCTGCATCATGCCGACCGAGAAGCCCCGCACCTTGCGGTCCGCCGCCTCGGACAGCCCGACCCGGTCCAGCCAGAGGGGAATGTCCGCCGTCCCGGCGATGCCGTGCTCCAGCGCCAGCCAGCGCAACACCTGCCGGGCGGTCATATAGGGGGGATAGCGCGGGGTCTCGATCATCGAGCCTGTCAGGCGCATGTGGGCGATGTCGCCGACCGGCCCGTTCATGATGTTCGCCGTCCCGTCCGTCGGCCGGATCAGGCCCAGCAGGATGCGGAACAGGGTCGACTTGCCGGCTCCATTGGGTCCCAGCACACCATAGACCCCGCCTCGCGGGATCGAGAGGTCCAGCCCGTCGAGGGCCCGGACGGTTCCGTAGGTCTTGGTCAGACCCCTTGTTTCGATCACAGCTGTCATGATGACAGCTTGGAGGGGCAGAAATGCTGAGGCAAGCCGTTGCAGGCATGTCGCGGATTAAGGATAGGCAATGAAGGCTCACTGCCGGAAACCTGCTCATGCCTGTCCGTCCGCTCATTGCAATGCTTGCCTCCCTGGCGATGTCGCTCGTGGCTTGCGAGGTTCAGGCGCAACAGCGGCCCGTCATCCTGATCGGCATCGACGGCTTCCGCGCGGACTATCTCGATCGGGGCGTGACGCCGACCCTGTCACGGCTGGCTTCGGAGGGCGCGGTGGCTGAAGGCGGCATGAGGCCGTCTTTCCCGTCAGTCACCTTCCCGAACTTCTATACACTGGTGACGGGCCTGCATCCCGACCACCACGGTCTGGTCTACAACACCATGCGTGATCCGGCCTTGCCCGACAGGCTTTTCACCCTGCGCAACCGCGGCGAGGTCATGGACCGGGTCTGGTATGACGACGGTGAGCCGATCTGGGTCACCGCCGAGAAGGCGGGCCTGCGCACCGCGACCATGTTCTGGCCGGGGTCGGAGGCCCCGATTGGTGGTGTGCGGCCGCGCTACTGGCTTCCGTACGAACAGACCGTGCCGTCGCTGGCGCGGGTCAATATGCTGCTCGGCTGGTTCACCCTTCCGGTCGAGGAGCAACCCCGGCTGGCGACCCTGTATTTCGATATTGTCGACACCGCCGGCCATCGCTTCGGTCCGGGGACACCCGAGACGGATGCGGCGCTGACCGAGGTCGATGCGGCCGTCGCGGCCCTGTTGACGGGGCTTGAGACGCGCGGAATCGAGGCGGAGCTGGTCATCGTCGCAGACCACGGTATGGCGACCATAACGGGCGAACGCCTCGTCTTTCTGGATGACCATATCGATGTGTCCGACGTTCGTCTTGTCGGCGAGGGTTCGGTCGCCACGCTCGATCCGCTGCCGGGACGTGAGGCTGACATCGAGGCCCGGCTTCTGGGCGCGCGGGAACATATGGAATGCTGGCGCAAGGGTGAGGTGCCCGCGCGACTGGCCTATGGCCGCCACCCGCGCGTGCCCGCCATCGTCTGCCTTGCCGAGACGGGCTGGCTGATCGGTACCCGCGCCCGCACCGATCCCGCCCGTATCCGGGGTGGTGCCCATGGCTACGACAACGCAGCGCCTGAGATGCGCGCCCTGTTCATTGCTCATGGGCCCTCATTCGCCCGCGGGGCAGTCGTTCCGGAAATGGACAGTGTCGATGTCCAGCCCCTGCTGGGCCGGCTGCTGGGTCTGAACGTCCCCCGCGGTGATGGGCGGGCCGGAGACACCGAGGCCATTCTGCGCGACTAGCCGGTCCCGTCGCTGAGCTCCATGCCGAAGACGATCAGTTCGCCATCGGGTGCCAGCACCAGCAGTTCGCGTTGGCCATAGGGTTTGTCGGCCGGACCGTGCACATCGCCGGGTGGCAGGGTGTCCAGTTTCGGCTTCAGCTCGGCGTAAAGGGCGTCGACGTCCCGCACGTCTATGTAATAGGCGAAACGCCTGCTGCCCGCCGCAGTCTGGTCCTGTTCGGCTTCCAGCAGCCGGAAGCCGACCGTCTCGCGGTGGATGTAGGCATAGCCCTCCTCACGGAACGGCACGGTGAAGCCGAGTATGTCGGTGAAGAAGTCCAGCGCCTTCTGCAGGTCGGGGACATGCAGGAAGGGCGTCACCTGTTCGAATTGGGTCATGGCGGCCTCCGTCCTCAACCTGCCATGGGGCTGACGACAACGCACCTGTCCGCTAGAAGGCCCTCCCGCCCGGATCGCCCCATGTCTGTCCTGTCCCGTCTCCGAACCCATCGCGCTGCCCTTGCCTTCATCTTCGTGACGGCGGTGCTCGATATTGTGGCCATGGGCATCATCATTCCGGTGCTGCCGGTCCTGATCGAGGATTTCGTCGGCTCCAACGCCCGCGCGGGCATCATCAACGGCGTGTTCGTGGCCCTCTGGGCGGGGATGCAGTTCCTCTGTTCCCCCATCATCGGCTCGCTCTCGGACCAGTACGGCCGCCGGCCGGTAATCCTGATCAGCTGCGCGGGCCTGTCGCTCGACTATATGCTGATGGCCCTGGCCCCCGACCTGTGGTGGCTGGCGCTGGGGCGGATCATCGCCGGCATCACCTCGTCCAGCTTCACCACCGTCTATGCCTATATGGCTGACATCACCGCCCCGGAGAAACGCGCCCGCGCCTTTGGCCTGATCGGCGCAGCCTTTTCCGCCGGTTTCGTGCTGGGGCCCTTGCTGGGTGGGGTCCTCGGCGAGTTCGGCCCGCGCGTGCCCTTCTGGTTCGCGGCAGCCCTGTCGGCGGTGGCCTTCTTCTACGGCCTGCTGGTCCTGCCCGAGAGCCTGCCGGTCGAAAAGCGGATGAAGTTCAGCTGGAAGCGGGCCAACCCGGTCGGGGCCCTGATCCTGCTCAGGCGGAACATGGAACTCGGCGGCCTCGCGGTCGTGAATTTCCTGCTCTATTTCGCCCACCATCTCTTTTCGGCGGTCTTCGTCCTGTATGCCGCCTACCGCTACAGCTGGGGGCCGAAGGAAGTGGGTCTGCTGCTGGCCCTGGTCGGGGTGCTGGACATGCTGGTGCAGGGCGTTCTGGTCGGACCGGTCGTCAAGCGGCTGGGGGACCGGATGACCATGGTGCTGGGGCTGGTCGGCGGCACCGTCGGAATCGCGGCCATGGGCTGGGCGCCCGACGGGCTGATCTTCATCCTCGCCATGCTGCCCAACGCCCTGTGGGGCCTGGCCATGCCGACCCTGCAATCGCTGATGACCCGTCATGTCGGCGAGGACGAGCAGGGCCAGTTGCAGGGTGCGAACATGAGCGTGGCCTCCATCGCCGGCGTCATGTCGCCGCTGTTCTTCGGCTGGATCTATTCCTTCTCCGTCGGCGACGGGGCGGTCGGGACGCGGGCCTGGATCGCGGACACCCTCGCGCCGGCATCGGGCTGGATTCAGCTTGCCGCCGTTCGGATCCTGACCGATCCGGGGCTGGCCTTCTATCTGGCGGCGGTGTCCCTGCTGCTCGCTGCCCTGATCGGCTGGCGGGTGGGGCGGCAAGCGGAACTTCAGGAAACGGCCGCGGTGCAGGACGCGCCCCTGCCTTGATACGGTCCAGAATCCGTAGCGGAATAAAAGGGTCCAGATGTCCCAGTCTTACCGGATGACCATGAAGATCCAGACCGTCGCCCTCGCTGCTGCCCTGTTCCTTTCGGCCTGCAGCCAGCCGAATGACAGCCAGGCCCAGGACGCCGTCTTTGCCGAGAACCGCGTGGTACCCGGCGATGCCCTGGCCATGAAGTCCAGCTTCGCGCCCGTGGTTCGCACCGCGGCTCCTGCGGTCGTCAACATCTCGGCGCGCGGTGTCCAGCAGGTTCGGGATCCCTTCTGGGGCATCCCCGGGCAGCGTCAGACCGGCTCGGTCGGTTCTGGCGTGATCGTTCGCCCCGACGGTGTGGTGGTCACCAACAACCACGTGATTGCGAACATGCAGCAGATCCGGGTCACCCTGAACGACCGGCGCGAATACAACGCCCGTGTCGTGCTGGCGGATGAGCGTTCCGACATCGCGGTGCTTCAGCTTGAAGGCGTCAACGAGCGCCTGCCGACCCTGGACATCGACGATCGGGAGGAGCAGCAGATCGGCGATCTGGTGCTGGCCATCGGTAATCCGTTCGGCGTCGGCCAGACGGTGACCAATGGCATCATCTCGGCCCTGAACCGGACCGAAACGGGCATTTCGGACAGCGGCTCCTTCATCCAGACCGACGCGGCCATCAACCCGGGCAACTCCGGCGGGGCGCTGGTCGACATGGACGGCGACCTGATCGGTATCAACACCGCCATCTTCTCGCGCTCAGGCTCCTCGTCGGGCGTCGGCTTTGCCGTACCGGCCGCCATGGTCAAACGTGTGGTCGATTCCGCGGTCGGCGGTGCCACCGCCGTCGTCCGGCCCTGGCTGGGCGTGAAGGGTGAGGGCGTGTCAGCGGATATGGCCTCCAGCCTCGGCCTCGAGCGGCCGCAGGGACTGGTCGTGACAGAGGTCTGGCCGAATGGCCCCGGTGTCCGCGCAGGGCTGCGCGAAGGCGATGTCATCACCGCGGTCGACGGTGCCGAGGTCAACGACCAGGGCGGGCTGAATTTCCGTGTCGGCACCCGCGCCCCGAACGACACCGTCGAGGTCACCGTCCTGCGCGACGGTCGCCGTGAAACCGTGAGCGCCCGGGTGCAACCGCTGCCGGGCGATGCCGGCACCGAAAATGCGACGATGGTTCGCTCCGGCGTGCTTTCGGGGGCCCAGGTGCTGGCCCTCAATCCCGCACTGGCCGACAGCCTCGGCGGTGATCCTTTCGCCAGCGGTGTCATTGTCGGACGGGTCCAGCGCGGCAGTTACGCCCACCGGGTCGGGCTGCAGGGCGGCGATATCGTCCTGACCGTCAACGGACGGGCCGTCACCGATGTGCAGCAACTGGCGGACGTCGGCCGCGGCTCGGAACTGACCATCAACCGCCGCGGTCAGCGGATCAGCGGGGTGATCCGTTAGGCCCGGATCGGAGCGGCAATCGACCAGATGTGGCCGAAGGGATCCATGACCCGGCCATAGCGGTCGCCCCGGAACTGGTCGGCCAGCGGCATCAGCGGCACGGCACCGGCGGTCAGCGCCCGGTTCCACCATTCGTCAGCGTCATCGACCTGCAGGTGCAGGGCAAGGCCCCTGGGCACGATGTCCGCCTCATCGCCGTATTCGGGAAACTCATCCGACAGCATGACCAGGCCACCGTTGATCAGCAGACGGCTGTGCAGCAGCCGCTCGCCGTCTTCGGCCAGATTGCGCAACAGCTCCTCGGCCCCGAAGGCCGCCTGATAGAATTCGACCGCCGCCTGGCCGCCGCGCGAGGGTATGGTCAGACAGGGGATGACACCGCCGGGCGGTACGAGGTCGGGTTCGGCCATGTCGCTCTCCTTTGCCGGGCCCACACTAACGCGTGAAAAGCGCGCCCGGAACGCCTAACTGTGGGGGTGCATGACCGACCTGTTCGAAGCCTCCGGCATCCATCCTCCCGACGCGCCCCTGGCCGACCGGCTGCGACCGCGCACGCTGGAAGAGGTGGTGGGTCAGGACCATCTGCTGGGCGAGGGCGGGCCGATCCGGCGTATGGTCGAGGCCGGGCGGCTGGGGTCGATGATCCTTTGGGGGCCGCCGGGCACCGGCAAGACCACGATCGCCCGCCTGCTGGCCCAGGCCGCCGGCTATCAGTTCCAGCAGATCAGCGCGGTCTTCTCGGGCGTCGCCGACCTGAAGAAGGCCTTCGAGGCCGCCCGGATGCGCCGCGCCGCCGGCCAGTCGACCCTGCTGTTCGTCGACGAGATCCACCGCTTCAACCGCGCCCAGCAGGACGGCTTCCTGCCGTTCGTGGA
>CANMXH010000118.1 GCA_947501315.1 Caulobacteraceae bacterium
CTGGCCGTGAACAACGCCAAGGCCGAAAGCCTGCCCCGCGACGTGATCCAGCGGGCCATCAACAAGGCCTCCGGCGGCGACGTCGATACGATGGAAGAGGTCCGCTACGAGGGCCGGGGCCCCGGCGGCGTCGGCATCATCGTCGAGGCGCTGACGGACAACCGCAACCGTGCCGCCTCCAACATCGGCGCGGCCTTCAAGAAGAACGGCGGGGCCCTGAGCGAGATGAACTCGGTCGCCTTCATGTGGAACCGCGTGGGTCGGATCATCTATCCCGCCGAGGCCGGCAGCGAGGACGCTGTCATGGAGGCCGCCATCGAAGCCGGTGCCCAGGACGTGGAGAGCGATCTGGTCAAGCCTGACATCTATGAGGACGCCCCGGGCCACACCATCTGGACCACCTTCGAAGACCTCAATGAGGTCGCCGAGGCCCTGTCGAAAATCCTCGGCGATGCCAAATCCACCGCCCTGGTCTGGCGCCCGCAGACCGAGGTGGCCGTCACCGGCGAGGCGGTCGGCACCCTGATGAAGCTGCTGGATGCCCTGGACGCCGAGGACGACGTCCAGAATGTCTATTCAAACGAGGACATCTCGGACGAGGACATGGAGAAATACGCCGGCTGATGATCCGCCTGTAGCGGAGGGCGGTCCGGACCTGCGAGGGTCCGCTGGTTCTTCCGTGCAGTCCCCCAGCCGTGGTCATTGTTCGTCAACCTCGTTTGGGGCATGAATGGAACGAATGACGAACGAAACGACTCGAATCCTGGGGCTGGACCCCGGCCTGCGCCGCACCGGCTGGGGCGTTGTGGCCTCGGAAGGCTCGCGCCTGCGCTGGATTGCACATGGCGTCATCGCCCCGCCCGAGACCGCGCCGTTCAGCGAGCGGCTACTGTTTCTGCTCGAGGCCGTCGGCGAGGTCTGCGCCGCCCATGACTGCGACGAGGCGGCGATCGAGGAGGTGTTCGTCAACATGAACCCGGTCTCCACTCTGAAGCTGGGCCACGCCCGGGCGGCGGTGATGCTGGCCCCGGCGCGGCATGGGCTGAGCGTGGCGGAGTATTCGCCGAACCTGATCAAGAAGGCCGTGGTCGGGGCCGGTCACGCCGACAAGACCCAGATCGCCTTCATGGTGAAGCGGTTGCTGCCTGCGGCCGGGGATGTGAAGGCCGACGCAGCGGACGCCCTTGCCGTGGCGATCACCCATGCGCAGATGCGCAAGCGGGCGCTGCTGGCGCTGCTGCGGGGGGCGGCATGATCGGTCGTCTGAGAGGCGTGTTGGCCGAGGTCGAGGCGGACCACTGTCTGATCGACTGCGCCGGGGTGGGCTATGTGGTGGCCTGCGGGGCGCGGACGCTCGACCGGCTGCCGGCACCGGGCGACGAGGCGACCCTGCATATCGAATCGAACTGGAACGCCGAGAGCGGGCCGCGGCTGTTCGGCTTTCTGACCCGCGACGAGCGTCGGGCGTTCACCACCCTGACCGCCATCCAGGGCGTGGGGCCCAAGGCGGCCCTGTCGGTTCTGGACGTGTTGCCGCCCGGAGAGCTGGCGGCGGCGGTGGCGCGCGAGGACAAGGCGGCTGTGGCGCGGGCCAATGGCGTCGGGCCGAAGCTGGCTCTGCGCATCGTCACCGAGCTGAAGGGCAAGCCGCTGGGGGACGCCTCCTTCACGCCGAGCGCGCCCGGCCTCCATGCCGAGATCGCATCGCCAAAGCCATCGGTCGCCGGTGAAGCCGTTTCAGCCCTGCTGGGTCTGGGCGTGGCCGAGGTCAACGCCCGTCGCGCGGTCGATCAGGCGCTGATCCGGCTCGGTGATGAGGCCGATCTGTCGGCGGTGATCCGCGCGGCCCTGCAGGAGCTGGGGCGGTGAGCGAGGAACGGATCATTTCGGGCGCGCCCGCTCCCGGCGAGGGTCACGACCGCGCCCTGCGGCCGCAGACCCTGTCGGAGTTCGTCGGACAGGAGCAGGCCAAGGGCAATCTCAAGGTCTTCATCGACGCCGCGCGGGGCCGGGGCGAGTCGCTCGACCACGTCCTGCTGTTTGGTCCGCCAGGGCTGGGCAAGACCACGCTGGCGCAGATCGTGGCGCGCGAACTGGGCGTCGGCTTCCGCGCCACCTCGGGGCCGATCCTGGCCAAGGCGGGTGATCTGGCGGCGATCCTGACCAATCTCGAACCGCGCGACGTGCTGTTCATCGACGAGATCCACCGGCTTGCTCCGACGGTCGAGGAGATCCTCTACCCGGCCATGGAGGACCATGTGCTGGACCTGATCATCGGCGAGGGGCCGTCGGCGCGATCGGTGCGGATCGATCTGGCACCCTTTACCCTGGTCGGAGCGACGACGCGGGCGGGCCTGCTGGCCACGCCGCTGAGGGACCGGTTCGGCATTCCGCTGCGGCTGGAGTTCTACACGCCCGAGGAGCTGGTCCGGGTCATCACCGGGGCGGCGCGCAAGCTGGGCGTCGGCATCAATGATGAGGGCGCGCGCGAGATTGCCAGCCGCTCGCGGGGCACGCCGCGGGTGGCCGGACGGCTGCTGCGTCGGGTGCGCGACTTCGCCGAGGCCGAGGGCTCGCCGGTGATCGACCGGCTGTCTGCGGCGCGTGCGCTGGCGCGGCTGGAGGTGGACGAGGCGGGGCTCGACAGTCTCGACCGCCGCTTCCTGAAGGCCCTGATCGAAAACTATGGCGGCGGGCCGGTTGGCATGGATACGCTGGCGGCGGCCATCGCCGAGGCGCGCGATGCGGTCGAGGACGTGATCGAACCCTATCTGCTTCAACAGGGCTTCATCCAGCGCACGCCGCGCGGACGGATGGCCTGCGCGCGCGCCTATGCGCATCTGGGTCTGGCCGAACCGCCGAGGCCTGCGGAGCAAAGCGGTCTGTTCGGCGGCAAGTGAGCCCTTCACCTGCCGCCCGAACCCCGGCATGGTTGCAGCCTAGGGAGGCCGCATGGTGCGCCGGGCGATACGAACCGACAGACTGATCGCCGTGCTGGGCGTGGTGGTGATCGTGCTCGGCGCGTTGGCGATCTGGTTCGTCACCCGGGGATCGGGCGGTGGCTTCACCGAGGAGCCGACCTCGCGCCGCGTGCTGCGTCAGGCGCGCGAGCAACTGGGTCGAACCGCTGAGGTCCAGCTGATTGAACCGGGCCGGGGCCGGGTGGTCTGCGGCTATATCGCGGACGACCGCGGCGGCCGGGCCGTCGGCTTCATCTCCCGCCCGAACCGGATGCTCCTGAGCGAGGACCCCCTGAACGGGGAGTTCCGCGCCATGATCGCGTCGGACTGTCCCGGCTTCCCTGAGCCGCCGGCCATGCGGGCGGTTCCGTGACCGTCCCCGACACCCCCACCGCCGGCCGATTCGAGGGCCGTGAGCACCGGTTGCCGATCCGCGTCTATTACGAGGACACGGACTTCACCGGTCTGGTCTATCATGCCAACTATGTTCGCTATTTCGAGCGGGGGCGGTCGGATGCCCTGCGCCTGATGGGCATAGGCCATGCCGAATTGCTCGATGGCGACAAGCCGATGGCCTTCGTGGTCTCGAAGATGGAGCTGCGGTTCCTCAAGCCCGCCCGGATCGACGATACTCTGGTCGTGAGGACCCACTATGACGCGGTGAAGGGGCCGCGGCTGCTGATTTCGCAGGCGATCACGCGCGGCGATGACCTTCTGTGCCGGGCCGAGGTCGAGGTCGTCTGTATTCATATGGACGGCCGGCCCCGAAGGCCGGGTGCCATCCTGCGCGAACAACTCGGACCATGGCTGGCGCGCGAAGCCTGACCATTTCCTCCGCCTGTCACGTGCAGACAGGTGACGACGCGGCCACACCTCGCTAGACCCGGGCCGGATCGCCACACAACCGCCACGCCCGTCCGGTGCACAGTGGTCGGAGAGACGGAAGGACGTTTAATGACCACCGCCGCTGAAGCTTCGATGATCAACCCGGTCGCCCTGTTTATGGAGGCCGATATCGTCGTGCAGGCGATCATGATCGGCCTCGCCATCGCCTCTTTGTGGTCCTGGGCCGTGATCGCCGACAAGGCGATGCGGTTCAGCGCGCTGAACCGCCTGGCCAACACCTTTGAGGCTGCGGTCGGCTCAGGCCGGTCGCTGGAGGATGTCGCCGCCCAGGCCGGGCCCAACCCAGAGCATCCTCTGCCGCGCATGCTGGTTATCGCGCTTGCCGACTGGCGCGAGGCGCGCACGCGCGGGCCGCTGACCGAGAACCAGGCCAATCTTCTGATGTCGCGCATTGACCGGGCGCTGGACAGCCTGATCGCCCGCGAGAGCCAGCGGGTCGAGAATGGTCTGGGCGTACTGTCTGTGGTGGCGACGTCCTCGCCCTTCGTCGGCCTGTTCGGGACGGTCTGGGGCATCATGAATGCCTTCGGGGCCATCGCCTTGTCTGGCAACACCAATCTGGCGACGGTGGCACCGGCCATCTCCGAGGCCCTGTTCGCCACGGCCCTCGGTCTGGCGGCCGCGATCCCGGCCTATATCGCCTACAACAAATTCTCGATCGACGCCGGCAAGTTCACGGGGCGGCTGGAAAGCTTCGCGGATGATCTGCAGGCTGCGGTGGCACGCCGTCTGGGCGGGTCGTCCGGCACCGCGCCGCAGCCGACCCGGGAGATCTGAGCATGGCCCTCTCAGGAGGCGGCGGCGGCGGACATGTCCGGGGCCGCAGACGGCCGCGCAAACGGCCGCTCAGTGAGATCAACGTCACGCCGCTGGTCGATGTGATGCTGGTGCTGCTGATCATCTTCATGATCTCCGCGCCGCTGCTGAACGTGGCCGTGCCGGTCGAACTGCCCAAGACGGACGCCAGTGCGGTCGACGCCTCGGATGATCCGGTGGTCATCTCGATCAAGCGCGACGGTGCCATCTATGTCGGCGAGCGGGAGGTCAGTTTTGACCGCCTTGTGCTGACGGTAGCGGAAGAGGGCGGCGCAGACGCCCGCGACAAGCCCGTGTCCGTGCGCGGCGACGGCCGGGCTCCCTATCAGGCCGTGGCCCGCGTGATGGCGCGGCTGTCCTCGGCCGGGTTCACCCGGCTGAACCTGATCACCGACACCGCCGGCGGCGCTCCGACGGACGTGGAGGGCTGACGCCTTGGAGCGGCCCGGGACCTCGCTGCTGGCCTCCATCGCCGTCCACGCGGCGGTGGTACTGGCCGTGGTGGGCTATGGCCTGCTGGGCTTCACGCGTGAGCCGCTGAACGTCGAAAGCGCTGTGCCTGTGTCGATCATTTCGGAGACCGTCATCGAGGCCGCTGCGCCGGACAATCCCGACGACGAGCTGATCACCGAGGAGGCCGCGACGGCACCGGTTGCCCCGACACCGCCCGAGCCGGTTCCCCCCGAGCCTGTCCCACCGACACCAGCGCCGGTGCCGGTCAAGAAGGCGACGCCCGCACGCCCGGTACCGCCCCGCGCCACTCCGCCGCCTCGCCCGCAGCCGCCGCGCCCGACTCCCCCTCGGCGGGAGGAATCGCTCGACCTCGACTCTCTCGCCGGCCCGCCGCGGCCGGGTCCGCGCCCCGGGCCGCGTCCGCCGACCGGTCAACAGGGGCAGGGCACGGCCCCCCGGGCTATCGGCAGGGCCTCGCTTCAGGCGCTGGCCAGCCAGGTTACGCCTTACTGGAACGTCAACTGCGATCTGCCCGGCTCGGATGATTTGACCATCGGCGTAAGGGTGACGCTGGATCAAAGGGGGGCGATCGTCGGGTCCCCGCGACTGACCCAGAGCCGTGGCGATCCAGTCTGGCGCGCCGCTGCGGACGGTGTGTTGCGCGCCATGCGGGCCGCTGCGCCTTTTGACATGCCTTCGGACTATCAGCAGCAGGAGATTGCCTTCTCCTTCCGCACGGCCACCATGTGCGGGAGCCGTTGAGCGTGTTTGATGCGTGATGCCAGTGTCGAAGCGGCGCTGTATGGTAATCCTGCGCGATCTTGGGCCGCCTGACCTGAAAGTCGCCGCATTCACGCCCAAGCTGGTCCCGGCGGCAGGTCCGGGTCGAGCCGACCTGTGCAGATTCGAGCTGGAGTGACTTCATGCGTCTGACTACCTTGCTGGCCTCGGTCGCCATGATTGCGGTGTGCGCGCCTTCAATGGTCGCGGCACAGACGCCGCCGCCGCAGGAAGAAGAAGAAGAGGTCATCGTCGACCAGGGCGTACTGCGGCCCTTCCCGATCGCCGTGGCCAATTTCACCGGCCAGAACGGCGCTGATCTTGGCGGGGTAATCCGCGCCAACCTGAGGCGGTCCGGCTATTTCGAGCCGCTGGACCCCGCAGGTTTCGTCGAGACCGGTCTGACGCTGGCGAATGCGCCCAATTTTCCGCAGTGGACCTCGATCGGGGCCCAGGCGGTGCTGTACGGTGCGGTGACGCCCCGGCCTGACGGCCGCAACGACTTCGGCTTCCGCCTGTACGACCCCTATCGCCAGTGCCAGCTGGTATCTTACCAGTTCACCGCCACGCCCGAGCAATGGCGCCGGATCGGCCACAAGATCGCCGATCTGATCTATCAGCGCATGACCGGCGAGAGCGGCCTGTTCGACAGCCGCGTGGTTTTCGTCTCGGAAAGCGGCACCCAGCTGAACCGGCTGTCGCGTCTCGCTATCTCGGATCAGGACGGGTTCAATCCCGTCTATCTGACCCAGGGTGACGAGGTGATCATGTCGCCGCGTTTCTCGCTGAACGACCCCAATGAGATCACCTATGTGGCGCTCGGGCGGGACTACAGCCGCATCTATCTGTTCAACCTGTCGACTGGCCGGCGTGAGAGCCTCGGCGAGTTCGATGGTCAGGTGCTGGCCCCGCGCTTCTCGAACGACGGATCGAAGATGGCGTTTTCGATCATCCGGGGCGGCAATACCGACGTCTATGTGATGGACCTGTCGAGCCGCCAGCTGCGCCGCCTGACCAGCGATCCCGGTATCGACACCTCGCCGTCCTTCAGCCCGGACAACAGTCAGATCGTCTTCAC
>CANMXH010000119.1 GCA_947501315.1 Caulobacteraceae bacterium
CCTGAACCAGGGCGATTTCGAACGGGCCGAGGTCTGGAACAACCGACTGGCCGCCGCTGCCCTGGAGCGTCGGGACCAACGATACCAGATGATTGCCCGGCTGAACGCCCTGTCCATCCGTTACGACAGCGGCGATATGGCTGCCTCGGTCGAAATCGACCAGATCGCCCGCACCGCGACGGACTGGTTCGTCAAGGCACACGCCAAGCGCCTCAGCGCGCTTGCGCTGATGGACCGCGACCGCATCGGCGAGGCGCTGCGTCTGCTGAGCGCGGCGGACACAATCATTCCCGATGAGGCCCCCTATGCTGACACGGCCCGCGCCGGGCTGTGGGAAGTCACCGGCCTGGCCCTGATGGACCTGAATGACATCGAGGGGGCGACCGCAGCCTTCCGTCGCTTCGAGATCGACTTCTCCGACCCCGCCTATCCTCGCCCCGATTTTGACGCCCTCTACAACCTGACGCGCCTGTCCGTTCAGGTCGGTGATCAGGAGCTCGCGGCCCGTCTGTATGCCGCTCATCACCGGCTGTCGCGGCGGGCAGGGTTGGGGAGCCTGATGGTCTATGACGCCAACCTGTGCGCCATGGTGGCCGATGGTGGCGGTGACTCGCAGGGCGTTCTGGACTGCCTGTCGCCCTACGGGGCCGACCTCGGCGAAGCCGATTTCCTTGCGCCCCAGATGCTGCCCTCCCGGGCGCTCGCCTACGCCCGGACGGGCCAGCTCGGCCTCGCCCGGCGAGATCTCGCAGAGATCCGGCGCCGTGAGGCTGCCGGGCATTTCCGCGAGGACGGCCTGTCGGAGGCTCCGAGGGTGGAGGCCGCCCTGCTATTCGCCGAGGGCCGGACCCGCGACGCCTTCCAGCGTCTGGAGGCCTATCACAAGGCACAGGAGGTCCAGATCGCCCGCCGGTTCAGCGCCGGTATCGGTCAGGTGACAGGCGATATGCAGGAGCAACTGGCGGAGCGTCGTCGTCAGCTCGATACCGCACGGACCAATACGCGGCTGCAGAAGGACATCATCAATTCCCAGCGATGGATGGTCGGGATCGCCGGGGTCTTCTTCCTGACTGCCGCAGGCCTGCTCATCTGGCAGTGGCGATCGGCCGTGCATCTGCGCCTGGCCCGTCAGGCCGCCGAGGAGGCCAGTCGGTCGAAGAGCGACTTCCTCGCCAATATGAGCCACGAAATCCGCACCCCCCTGAACGGGGTGGTTGCCATGGCCGACGCTCTGGCCCGAAGTGAGCTGGGTCCGCGCGAACGCGAGATGGTCGATATTGTCCGCGCCTCCAGTGACACGCTCGAACGCTTGCTGTCGGACATTCTCGACACCGCCAAGATCGAGTCCGGCCAGATCACGATTGAGCCGGCACCGTTCCATCTTGCGGATGTCGTGCGCGAGACCGCCGCCCTGTGGCGACCGATGGCCGAGGAGAAGGGCGTCTCGCTCATGATCGGCATTGGCCCGGAAGCGGAGCGGCTTGTTCAAGGCGACGTGGTGCGTATCCGCCAGATCCTGACCAATCTGGTCAGCAATGCGCTGAAATTCACGGCGGCAGGTGAGGTCAGGCTGAACATCGAGGATGGTGCTGACGACCACGTTCGGTTCACCGTCACAGACACAGGCGTCGGCTTCGAGCCGGATCAGAGGGAACGGATTTTCGGTCGCTTCCATCAGGCAGACGGCTCCATCACGCGCCGCTTTGGCGGCACCGGCCTTGGCCTGACGATCTCACGCGATCTGGCCGACCTGATGGGGGGCGATCTGGATTGTGTCAGTCAGCCGGGTGTCGGCTCCCGCTTCTGGTTCGAGATACCCTTGCCGACGGTCGACGCCGGCCAGTCCGGCGAGGTGCCGGTCCCGCACAACGAGGAGTCTACTGTACCGCTACGGATTCTGCTGGCGGACGATCATCCCGCCAACCGCAAGGTCGTCGAGATTTTGCTGGCGGGGACCGGCGCCGATCTGGTTGGCGTCGCGGATGGGAGCGAGGCGCTCGAGGCCTTCCGGGGTGGAGGTTTCGACCTGGTCCTCATGGACATGCAGATGCCGGTGATGGACGGACTGACCGCCACGGCTGAGATCCGGGCCTTCGAGACGCAGCGTGGCTGGGACCGCACGCCGCTGCTTATTCTGACCGCCAACGCCATGCCTGAACATATCGAGGCGGGCCGCAAGGCGGGCGCCGACGGGCACCTGGCCAAGCCGGTCACCATGGCCAGCTTGTTCGCCGGGATCACGCAGGTCCTGGCCTCCAGCGAACCGGAATCCGAAGTCCGGGCTGCCTGACCCGGGACCGGGTGCCCGTATGTCCGCCCGGGACGTAAACCGGGGTGCGCTCAGCTGGGTCTCCGCCGCCCATCAGAACTGACGACAGCGGCCTCGGGCATCGATTACGCAGGGATCGGACCTCGTTCCAATGCACGCAGCACCTCTTGTGCCAGAAGTCCGGCCGGCCCTCCCGCACCCCGGGCGGACATCAGGGCGATCTCGCTGTCGGCAAGCATCGGCAGCCCTCCGCCGAGCACTGCAAGGTCGCGGGGAGCCATGGCGGCGGGAAGCACACCGACGCCGAGACCGGCGCGCAGGGCTGCCATCTGCCCGGCCAGGCTCGGCGAGGTGAAGGATGCTCGGAACCCAATACCGGCCTCCGTGAGCGCGCCGAGAGCCCGTTTACGATAGATGTCCGGGGCCGGCGCAATGATCAGCGGCAGCGGCGATACCTCAATGATCGAGGCGTCGAGCGCCACCCAGACCAGCGGTTCGCTCCAGACGCGAACGCCCAGTTCGGGCCCGACGGGCTCACGCTTGATCAGTGCCAGATCCAGCATGCCCCGCGATATCTGGTCGAGCAGGTTGGCCGTATAGTCGCAGGTCACCGACAGTTTGATGCGCGGATGCCGGCGCGCAAACGCCCCGAGGATCCGGGGCAGATGCATGGTTGCGATGTCCTCCGGCGCCCCGAAACGGACCTCCCCCTCCAGGTCTCCGTCCCCGAGCGTCGAGATGATCTCATCATTCAGCCGCATCAACCGGCGGGCTTGCGGCAACAGCGCTGCGCCCTCTGTGGTGAGGCCCACACCCTTGCCCCCGCGATCCAGCAAGGGAGATCGCAGTTGATCCTCCAGCCGCCGGATCTGCAGACTGACCGCGGGCTGGGTCCGGCCGAGCAAGGCCGCGGTCCGGGTAAAACTGCCGGTTTCAACGACCGTTACGAAGGCCCGCAGCAGATCGATGTCCAGATTGACCAGCCGATCAGCCATTGCATTAGCATCCGTTATAACCAGCATCACATCAATAAACTGGATGCCGGGGCCGGTCGAGGTCATTCGGACCGGCCCTCATCGGACCGGTTGACCCATGCCCGACTTCTCCTCCGCCCTGGCGCTTTTGACGTCGCCGGCCATTCTGTTCTTCTTCATCGGGGCGGCGGCGGCGCTCGCGCGCTCGGACCTCACCATTCCCGAGCCGGTGGCCAAGGCCCTGTCGCTCTATCTGATGTTCTGCATCGGCTTCAAAGGCGGGGTCGAGGCCCGTGCCGCCGGACTGAACGGAGATTTCATCGCTGCGGGTGTCATCGGTGTTGCGCTCAGCGCCCTGATGCCGCTGGTCGCCTTTATCATCCTGAAGCGCACATCCCGACTGGATCGTCCGACCCTGTGCGCCCTGGCGGCCACCTACGGATCCGTTTCCGTGGTGACCTTTGCCGCCGGCCAGCAGCATCTGGAGGCCGTGGGCCTGCCGGCGGGCGGCTATATGGCGGCTGTGCTCGCCCTGATGGAGACCCCTGCCATCCTGACGGCCCTGCTCCTGCTCAACGGTGCCGGTCGGGGTGAGCCCGGACGCCGGCGCACCATTCTGAAGGAGGTCTTCGTCGGAGCTGCCATGGTCATGTTGCTGGGCAGCTTCCTGGTCGGTGTGGTTTCCGGCAACGCCGGTATGGCCAGGCTCGAGCTTTTTGTGGGGCCGCTGTTCCAGGGGGCGCTGTGCTTCTTCCTGCTCGACATCGGCCTGATCGCCGCGCGCCGGCTTATGGAGGGCGGCCGCAAACTGTCGCCCGGCGTCATCGGTTTCGCCCTTGGGTTTCCGCTGCTTTCGGCGGCTGTGGCGCTGGGGCTTGCCCGGTTCGCCGGACTGGACGTCGGCAATGCCGCGCTTCTGACCATACTCGCGGGTTCGGCCTCCTATATCGCCGTGCCCGCTGCCATGCGGCTGGCGGCACCCGAGGCGGATACTGGCGTGTTTGTGACGGCGTCCCTTGCGATCACCTTCCCGTTCAACCTCACCGTCGGCATCGCCCTTTACACCGCGGCCGCTGCCTGGCTGTGGGCGTGACACGGGCTGCTGTTCCCGCCGGCCGTCGCGATGTCATCGGTCGGATCGATGCGCGGTGATCACCGAGGTCCGGGATCCTCCGCAACCGGCCGCCGAATAACGCACGGCGAGTGTCATTTTGAAAACGGCTGAAACGACGCGTTCCCGGATTTCTGGTTTCTATCTATACTTAAAAGTCTCCGGGAAGACGGTGTATCGATATGAGACAATTCGAATAATCATCGATTTAACTGTTTTCGGCAACGGCTCGAAAATCATGACCCTGTAACTCTCCTTGCTGATCCAGCAGGCGAGGGGCCCGGGTAATGCAAAGAGCTATACTGGCGGCGGTGTTTTCGGTCGCTCTTGCCGCCCCGGCGTCGGCCCTGGCTCAGACGGGGTTCCCGTCGACCAACCCCAATGCGGCGGAATGGGCGCTGATCCGGTTGACGCCCGCCCTCGTGAACAGCGCCAAGGGCGGAGCCGGTGTCATTGTCGGTGTCTACGACGGGCGGGCGGATTGCCGGTTTTCGGACCTTGCCGGTCGCTGCAGCAACCTGCTCTTCAGCAACGGCATCTATTCGTCCTACAGCAGCCATGGAACGCATACGTCCGGAACGATCGCCGGTGCCAGATTTGGCACAGCGACCGGATCCTCAATCCTGAACTATGCGGTGTTTGACAACCGGGGCTATATCGCCGGCGGCAACGGCCTGACCAACGCCTGGATCGACGCGGCCAACCGCAAGGCCAGTATCGCCAGCATGAGCTTCGGCTGCGCCCGCATGGCCCTGTGCCTGAGCGCCTCAGAAATCAGGACCATGGCCAGCACCCCGCTCTCGGGCATGCTCTTCGTCAAGGCCGCAGGCAATGACGGTGCCACCTTCGGCAATGAGATGATCCCCGTCGCCGCCGCAGACGCAAGGACCGCGCTGTCCCGCCTGCTTCTGGTCGGCAGCGTGAATCTGGCGGGAACAATCTCGACCTTTTCCAATCGTCCCGGCGAGGGCTGCCTGCTGGCCGGCGGTGCTACTGCCTGCGCGGAGAACATGAAATGGAAATACCGTTTCCTGGTTGCGCCCGGAGAGATGATCTACGCGAACCTGCCCGGCAATACCTACGGCTATATGTCCGGAACCAGTATGGCGACCCCGATCGTGGCGGGTGCGGCGGCGCTGCTGGAAGGGCGGTGGCCGGCCCTGAAGGCCAGACCTGCCACGGTGGCCGACATCCTGCTGAACTCCGCCACGGACATCGGGGCCAGGGGTGTAGATCCCGTCTACGGCAGGGGGCTGTTGAACGTCGAAAGGGCGTTCCAGAACGCAGGAACCACGGCCATCATCGCGCCGAACGGCCAGACCGTCGTCGTCTCGGGGGCGTCGCTGACCGTCGCCCCGGTCATGGGAAAGGCGGCCGGCTGGCTGTCCGGTATGACGGCGTTTGACGCCTACGGTCGCGACTACGCCCTCAATGAGGTCAGCAATTTCTCGGTCCGGGCGGCTGCGCGGGATCCGGGAACGGGCGGCGCTTCGGCGATCGACATGGGTGGGCAGGGCGGCTGGGCCCCGAATTTCTTCTCGGGCCCCTCGGCTCCGGTCGCCTATGTCGGCTTCGGGCCTCTTGCCGCGGCCGCAACCGGGCGGTTTGCAATGGACCGGACCCTTCGCGCGGGCATGGACGCGCCGATGGGCGGCGCGGTCCTTGCCCTGCGCCTCACCGGCGCCACCGGCACCCGCTCGGATTTCGCCTCGGACCCGGGGCTCAGGCCTCTGAGCTTCTTTGCCTCTTCGGATCTGCTCGGCCGCTCGGCGCTGACCGGCGTGAGCCTGCCGATGAACAGCGGCGGCCGGCTGGTCGTCTTCGGCGCCACTTCGCTCGGCGCCAGCCCCGGTATCAGCGAGGACGACGGCCACCGCCTCGTCGTCCGGCCGGGTGCGACGGACTTCGAGTCACGCATGGAGATGGACCGCTCCCCCATGCGCCATTCCACGGTCGGCCTCGGCTACTGGGCCCGCCCCGACAACCGCACGATCGTCGGCATCAGCCTGACCAGCATGGTCCAGCGCCATGGCTACTATGATCTTGCATCCGATCTCTCGAGCTTCGATGCGCCGTTCGTGCTCAACAGTGTCGGACTGGCCGCCAGTCGCACCTTTGGTGCCTGGGAGGTCTATGGTGCCGCCGAGACCACGGCGATCGGGGCACCGGCGACGCGCGGACCGATCGGTTTTTCGGACAGCGTCCTTGTCTCGGGCGAAATCGGTGCCCGCGTCTCCCGGACCGGCCCGGGCGAGGCCGCCCTGCGCGAAAGCCTCGCCATGGCGCTGCGCGCCGCGCCGCAGGCCGTTTCCGGCCACCTGAACCTGAACTACAGGGCACCGACTGCAGACGGCCTCGAAACCGAGATCGTTTCCCGCCGGTCCTCGCTGGCCGAGGTTACGGGCCGGCCGGTCCTCATCGAAGGCAGCTATACGCTCGAGGACGGCAAGACCTGGTCTGCCCGCCTCCGCGGCGGCGCGGACCTGACCGGTGACGGCGAATACCACCTGGCCGCAGAAGCCCGGCTTACCTTCTGAGCCGGACCGGTGCCCGCGTGGTTCGCGTCGCGCCGGCGGTTTCAGGAGA
>CANMXH010000120.1 GCA_947501315.1 Caulobacteraceae bacterium
GCCCACATATAGGCCAGGGCCGTCAGGCCGAAGACGTGCAGATAGTCGGTGCTCGCCGCGCCCGCATTGTCCGGGTTCTGCATGCCGTTCTGCATCAGCCACATCGTAGCCTCCTGCAGCTTCTTCTTGGCGTCGGCCAGGCCGTCGACATAGGGCTTGATCGGGCCCTCGCCGCCGTTCTCGGCCACGAAGGCGTCGATGTCGGCGAACCAGCTCATGATCGCCCGGCCGCCGTTGGCCGGCAGTTTGCGCCCCACCAGATCCAGCGCCTGGATGCCGTTGGCGCCCTCATAGATCATGGTGATCCGGGCATCGCGCAGATACTGCGACGCCGTGAAATGCTCGGTGTAGCCGGACCCGCCATGCACCTGCATGGCCAGCGAGGCGACGTGGAAGCCCTTGTCGGTCAGATAGGCTTTCAGCACCGGGGTGATCAGACCCATATAGTCATGGGCCTTCTGCGCCTCGGCGGTATCGTCCGAATGCTGAAGATCGGCCTGCAGCGCGGTCCACAGGGTGAAGGCCTGCCCACCTTCGACGAAGGCCTTGGCCTCCAGCAGCATGCGGCGCACATCCGGGTGGACCATGATGGAGTCGGCCGGCAGTTCCGGGCTCTTGGTCCCGGTCAGCGAACGGCCCTGCAAACGGTCATGGGCGAACTGAACGGCGGCCTGATAGGCGGCGGTACCGATCGACAGGCCCTGCAGGCCGGTGCCGAGCCGGGCCTCGTTCATCATCACGAACATGCCGGCCATGCCCTTGTTCTCGGGTCCGACCAGCCAGCCCCGGGCGTTCTCATAGGCCATGACGCAGGTGGCGTTGCCGTGGATGCCCATCTTGTGTTCCAGGCCCGCGCACTGGACGCCTGCGTTCCGTTCGCCCAGCGAGCCGTCTTCATTGACGAACACCTTGGGCACGACGAACAGGCTGATGCCCTTGATCCCCTCCGGCGCGCCCTCGATCCGGGCCAGCACCAGATGGATGATGTTGTCGGTGAAGTCGTGCTCGCCCGACGAGATCCAGATCTTCTGGCCGGTGATGTTGTAGCTGCCGTCGCCGTTCGGAACGGCCTTGGTGCGGATCAGGCCCAGGTCCGTGCCGCACTGCGGCTCGGTCAGGTTCATGGTCCCGCCCCATTCGCCGATGGCCATCTTGGGCAGATACATCGCCTTCTGCTCATCCGAGCCATTGGCGTTCAGGCCCCAGTAGGCCCCGGCGGTCAGGCCCGGATACATCGAGAAGGCGGCGCTGGCGGCGGAGGTGAACTGGCCGATCGCCATGGCCACCACGGCGGGCATCCCCTGGCCGCCGTGCTCGGGCAGGGCCGACAGGGCGGGCCACCCGGCCTCGACCATGGCCTTGTAGGCTTCCTTCCAGCCGGTCGGGCCGGTGACCTTGCCATTGTCCCATTTGCAGCCTTCCTGATCGCCGATGCGGTTCAGGGGGGCGATGACTTCCTCGGCGAATTTCGCGCCTTGTTCCAGAATCTGGCCGACCAGGTCCGGGGACACATCGGCGAAACCGGGCTGGTTGGCATAGCGGTCAATTTCCAGCACCTCGTTCAGAATGAACGTCAGGTCGCGGACAGGCGCCTTGTAGGCCATGGGATTACGCTCTCGCTTTGAAGGGCTGGTGGAGGGGGTCGGCGTTCAGACGCGATTTCAGCAGGTCGGCATATTCGTCGGCACCGGGCAGCAGGTCGGGCCGGAACTCGGCCAGTTTCCGCTCCATCACGGCGCAGGCTTCCTCGGCGGTCTCTATGGCCGCGTCGAGGTCCTCGCGTTGCTGTTTCAGCGCCTCGATCTGGGCCTTGTGCCGCCGCAGGGCGACTGACATCTGGTGGGCGTTGTTGTCGCCCTGGTCGTAGAGATCCAGCATCTCCTGGATCTCCAGCAGGCTGAAACCGATGCGCCGTCCGCGCAGGATCAACTTCAGCCGCGCCCGGTCGCGAGCGTCATAGACACGCGTCTGCCCCTTGCGCGCCGGCGTCAGCAGGCCCTTGTCCTCATAGAATCTCAGCGCACGCGCCGTCGCCCCGAACTCCCGACAGAGCTGGCGGATCGAATAGGTGCGATGATCGTCGGCGGTCGCCATGACCGAACTCATAACTTGACGTGCACGTAAAGGGAAGCCTTTAGGTCCTCATGGCTCGCAAACACGTCAATCTCGGTCGCGCCCCCGACAAACGCGACCTGCCGCAGAAGACCTGCGTGGTCTGCGGCAAGCCCTTCTCCTGGCGCCGGAAATGGGCGCGCGACTGGGATCAGGTAAAGGTCTGCTCCGACCGCTGCCGGGCGGCGGGCCCGGGGGCCTGACGGACCTCGTGCGCCCGCTTCCATAGCACGGTGGCGGTCATGGCGATCAGGGCCAGGTTGGTGACCGCCGGGCCGGCATCCATGCCCGTGGCGTGGATGGCCAGCATCACGACTTCCAGCACCATCAGGCCCGAGGCGGCCATGACCAGCAGCGGCCGGCCGTGCTTCCACGACACCAGCGGGGACAGCACCGGCCCGGCGAGGATGATCCCGGCGACCGGGATGAAGCCGCTAAACCGTCATGCCCGCGATCAAGCCTGTGAGCGCCGCGACCGGGTCGGCGAAGTCAGGGCCGAGCCTCATGAACAACGGGCCGGGCGATAGTGGGCGGAGACGGGCATCCTCTTCAGCGGACGGTTGGTACCGGACGGAACAGGGCCGATTGCGTCAGTGCGTCGGCTCAGGGTCCGTCCGCGGACTGCCGTAGCCTGTCTTCAGGGCAAGGCCCTCCATGGTCATGCTCTGGACGACGAGCGAGAAGATCACCACGCCCAGCGCCGCCGCGAAGATCGCGTCGCGAGCGGGAATGTCAGGCAGCGACAGCACCATGGCGATCGACAGGCCGCCTCTTACACCTGCCCACGTCAGCACATTGTAAAGCTTCATCGAGGCCTTCCGGCCCACCAAAGGAAGGGCCGCGCCCGGCAGGGCGACGGCGATCCAGCGGGCGGCCAGGATGATCACCGGAGCAGCGGCGAGCAGGACCAGCGCCTGCCAGTCGAGGCGCAGCTCGATCGCCTTGACCCCGACCAGAAAGAAAAGGACCGCGTTCATGCCCTCGTCGACCGCATGCCAGAACGGCTTGGCATAATGGTTGGCCGACTCGCTGAGCGCCCGGCGGGCCCAGCCCGAGCTCATCAGGAGCCCGGCCGCGACGACGCCCAGCGGGCCGGACAGCCCGAAGTGAAGCGCGACGGCATAGACCGCCATGGCCGTCGCCAGCGTGACCAGAAGCTCGGTGATCCAGTCGTTCACGGCGTAGAGCACGAGCGTCGCAAGCAAGGCCACGATCAGTCCCAGCGCAATGCCGCCGAAGGCTTCTATCGCCGCATGCTCCGCGAGGGCCGCGATGTCGGGGGCCGCGCCGCCAGCCGCCTGACCAACGGCGTAGGCCAGGAGCGCCTTGAACAGGACCACCGCGACGCCATCGTTGAACAGGGCCTCGCCCTCCAGCTGGGCCTGGAGCCGCGGCTCGAGATCGGTCCGCCGGGTCATGGCCAGCACCGCGATGGGGTCGGTTGGGCTGATCAGCGCGCCGAAGACCAGCGCCCAACTCAATGGCATCTCGACGCCGATCAGCCGGCAGAGGCCCAGGAAGGCACCCGCTGCGAGCACGGCGGTGATCACGGTTCCAATCGTGGCCAACACGCCCGCCGCCCAGGCCCGCTGCGCCAGCGCGCCGAGATTGACATTCATGGCACCGGCGAAAAGCAGGTAGCAAAGCAGGAAGTCGAGCACGAGCTTGGGGTAGTCGATCTGGCCGTGCAGCAGCCGGTAAAACGCGCCGGCGCCCAGCTGAGGCGCCACCGCGTCAGCGAGCCATACTACCGCCGAAAACACGAGGCCCACGACGAGCAGGCCGACCGCGACAGGCAACCGGAAAGTCTTGGCGTTCAGCCAACAGGCCGCCGCCGTGACCGCCAGAATGACGGCCGCGAGTTCAAAGAGACCGAATGTCATGCCACCCCCCCCAACAGGCGCCCCCCAAGCGCATACGCAACCATAGTCAATCGCCGGAACGCAGGCCATCGGAATCGGGTCTGGCGAGAATCGACGGCGTCACAATTGGTCCGCTCCCCGGAAACTGGAGCACTGGACGCTGGCGTTTTCTACCGAGCCTTATCCGGCTGCATGAGCTCGCCGGGTCCGTGCTGATGGGAAGACCTGCCACAATCCCGCCGAAGTGGCTCGCTTCAACGAACCTCGCGGGCCCGCTTCCAGAACACTACAGCGGTCATCGCCGCCAGCAGGCCGTTGGTCACCGCCGGGCCGACATCCCCGCCGGTCGCGTGGACCGCCAGCATGACCGCCTCCAGCACCAGCAGGCCCCCGGCAGCCGTCAACAGCAGCGGCCGGCCGTGCTTCCGGGACACCAGCGGGGCCAGCACCAGAAGGGCGAGGAGGATTTCGGCGATGCCGAGCCCGCGGACCAGGTCCGGCGGCACCAGGGCCGGCCAGCGCATCAGGTCGACGAGGTTGTCCATCGGCTCGCTGAGCTTGGCATAGCCCGCCGCGACGAAGAACATCGCGATCCATCCCTGGAGCGTCCAGAGCGTCAGGTTGCGATAGCTGGCGTTCAGGCGTGAACGGGCCGGGGTCAGGGCTTGGCAGGGCATTTTCGTTACGCCGGGACGGGCGTTCTCTTGATTTGCAACAGTCGCGATGTCGGATCGCGCAAGCCGTCCCACAAGGGCGCGAAGCGAGATCGTAACCATCCGTGACCGCCTTCTGCGAGACCTGCACGGCCAAAGCGTGGCCGTTTGCATAACCCTCTGTAATGTGGACGGGCTTTAGGCCGGGTTAAGCGACGGGGCCTGACGGCAGCTGGGCCCCCTTGTCATCCCGGATCGCCGCTGCGCGGCGTCCGGGATGACAAGGTCGGCCTCCAGCTGAAGCCCCACGCCTGCCCGGCCTCGCGCAGGCGTTGGAGTTTGGCCTCCAGCGGTCCCCAGTCATCATCCGCCTCGATCGCGGACCAGATCGCCTCGACCTCGTCGATCAGCATCTCCTCGGGCTCGACGGCGGCGAACATCGGCGCCTCCAGCCGCTCGGGCCGGTCGGGGGCATGTTCGAACAGGGCGAAGCGGAAGGCGTCGAAGGCCTCGCCCTGGTACAGTTTCCCGCGCGGCCCCTGCAGCGCCCGCGCCGAGGAGGCAAAGCCGCCGAACCAGTCGAAGAACAGCGGCTCCCAGCGCAGCGCCTCGCCGCCCTCGCGCAGCAGCGCCAGGGTCGTGTCCAGCAGCCGCTGGTCCGCCGCCTCGCCCCGGCTCGCCACGCCCAGCCGCGCCAGAAACGCCGCCCGCAGCTCGCGGATATAGGCCGGACCGAAGCCGTTCAGGGCCTCGGTCAGGGGCTCCGCCGCCGCCACCGTCTTCAGCGCCCCGCCCAGCTGCGTCAGGGCCCAGAACACCGCCTCCGGCTGGCGCGCGAAGGCATACAGGCCGGTGCGGTCGAAATAGGCGGCGGTGAAGCCGGGCTCATAGTGCGGCAGGAACCGCCACGGCCCGTAGTCGAAGCTCTCGCCCGTGACGTTCAGATTGTCGGTATTCAGCACGCCGTGAACAAAGCCCGCCGCGATCCACCGCGCCGCCAGCCGCGCCGAGGCCTCGACCACGGCGCGCAGGAAGCCGGGCACGTCGCCGGCCGCCACGGCCGGGTGGTAGAGCGACCGGGCATGCTCCACCAGGGCCTCCACCATGTCGGCCCGTTCCAGATACGCCGCCCGCTGAAAGGTCCCGAACCGGATGTGGCTGTGCGACAGCCGCACCAGCACCGCCGACCGGGTCGGGGACGGCTCATCGCCCCGCTCCAGCGCCTCGCCGGTCTCGATCAGGGACAGGGCCCGGCTGGTCGGCACGCCCTGCGCCTCCAGCATGGCCGCCGCCAGCACCTCGCGCACCCCGCCCTTCAGCGTCAGCCGCCCGTCCCCCGACCGCGACCAGGGGGTCTGGCCGGAGCCCTTGGTGCCCAGGTCGAGAAGTCTGGGCTCCCTCTCCCGTTGGGAGAGGGAGATTTCGCCCGGGAGGCCGTCAGGCCGATCGGATGCGAAATCGGGTGAGGGTCGGACATCTTCGTCGGCGTCAGTCGCCGCTTCCCAACGTCTTGCGTCAACCTCAGCCGGACGCCCCTCATCCTTTCGCCTTTCCAGTCGCCCTGCGGGCGCCTGGAGGCTCAAGCCCTCTCCCGTCGGGAGAGGGATCTCTCTGAGCTGTGCCGCCAGGAATCCCCGTCCGTCGCCGAGGTCAGGATTGTAGGTGCGGAACTGATGCCCGTGATAGCGCATGGCCACGGGTCCGGGCTGGCCGGGCAGGGGCTCGAACCGGCCGAAATGGGCGACCCATTCAGCGTCCGTCAGCGTCTCCAGCCCCACGGTCGCCGCCGCCCGGTCATTGCGCACCCGCAGCAGTGTCTGCGGGAAGTCGGCGGCGCTCACGGCGTCGCCATAGTCCTCGCCCAGGTCGAAGAAGCGCGGATCGGGGCGATAGCTGGGCGAGACGGGCATCCGGCGCAGATGCGGCTTCTGATCTTCGCACGCAACCGTCGGCTTTCGATGGAGCAGGTCTTCGCCCCCCTGGTGCTCGCCCTCGGCCTGTTCATGGGTGTCCTGGCGTTTCCGGGTGCCATCGACTCGCCGGAGCAGGTCGCGGGCAAGCTGGGGGTGCTGGGCGGGTCCTTGCTGTCGGCGACATTCGGGGCCGTGGTTCTCGCCGTGGCGACGCGCCGGCGCCGGATTCGGGCAGGGGCGGGCACAGGGCCCCACACCGGTCAGGCGAATATTGACCTAACGTCATAGGTTTTTGTCGCTTTTGCGTCACACTGCGGCATCCGCCGTGGCGGAATAGTGGCGCGGGGGGCCACGGAAGCTTGTCGCTGAGTCCGCCTTCGATTACCGA
>CANMXH010000121.1 GCA_947501315.1 Caulobacteraceae bacterium
CAGCCGATGGCCACCGATCCCGCCGCCAGCCTCGCCTTCCAGGCCGCCCGCGCCCTGGTCTTCGACGGCGTCGCCCAGCCGAACGGCTACACCGAGCCGCTGCTGCACGCGTTTCGGTTGAGGGCGAAGGGGAGGGATTAGGGCTTAGGGCTTAGGGATCAGGGATGAGCGGAGCCGCGGGCTCCGTCACAGCGCCCGGCCAACCTCTCCCTAAGCCCTAAGCCCTAAGCCCTAAGCCCTAAGCCCTAAGCCCCAAGCCCCAAGCCCCAAGCCCCAAACCCCAAACCCTAAGCCCTGCCCTCACTGCCCGCTGCCCGACCTCCACAGCTGGTTGGTCAACGGTTCCAGCAGATAGCCGAGCGCCGTCCGCTTGCGCAGCAGCACCACGACCTCGACCGGGGCACCGGGACGCAGGGTCTCCGCGCCGCGGCCCATCTTGGCCAGTTCGCTGGCCGGCACCACGATTTCGGCCCGGAAATAGCGGGCCCCGGTCTCCTGGACGGTGAAACTGTCGGCGGAAATGCGGGTGACCCGGCCGCGGATGATCGGCGGATTGCGCTCGCGCAGGCCGGGGAAACGCACCTCGGTGGTCTGGCCGATCCGCAGGTTGTCGACGTCATTGGGCGCGATCTGGGCGACGATGACCTGGGAGGCATCGCGGGGCACGATCTCCATCAGGGTCTGCCCCGCCTGGATGACGCCGCCCTGGGTGAAGATGGTCAGGCCAACCACCTCGCCGGAAGCCGGGGCCCGGACCTCATTGCGCGCGATCTGGGCCCGCAGCTCGGCCATGCGAGGCTTAAGTTCATTCAGCTGCACATCGATCTGGCGCAGCTGGTCGGCCACATCCTCATTCATCCGGGTCGAGACGCCGGACATCTGCAGCCGGGCCTCGCCGACCGCTTCCCGCGACTGGGCGATCTGGGCCCGGAGGGACCCCAGCTCACCGGCCAGCTGGGCGGCGGTGCGCTCCAGCGCCCGCACCCGGGTCAGCGGGGCGAAACCTTGTTCGGCGAGGCTGCGCATACCAGCCAGCTCCTCCTGGATCAGGCGCTGCTGCTCGACATTGGCGACGATCTGGCCCTCATAGCCCGCGATCTGCTCATTCAACTGGGCGACGCGCTGGCCCAGCACACCGGTCTCGGTGGTTCGACCGGTTCTGCGTGCAACGAACTGCTGCTGCTGGATGCGCAGGGACTCGCGGGCCAGCGGCTGGTCCTCAACCAGCAGATTGGCGAACTCGGGCGGCGGCGGAATACTGCCCAGTCTGTCGCGTTCGGCGACCAGCCTGGCCCGCTGGGCGATCAGGGCTAAGACCTGGCTGGAGACGCCGCGTTCGATGGCCTTGAGCTCGCCGCTGGACAGCTGCAGCAAGACCTGGCCGCTGCGCACGGTGTCGCCCTCAGCCACCAGCAGGGCGCTCACAACCCCGCCCTCGCGGTGCTGCACGGCCTGCCGATTGCCCGAAATGGCGATCTGGCCCTGGGCGTAGGCACCGGCATCGAGGGGGGCCAGCGCGGCCCAACCGAGGAAGATCACAAAGAACAGGACAATGATCGCGCCCCCGACGACCAGCTCGCGACGGGGGTTGTCGAGGGTCATGGCCGGACCGGCGGGCGGTGTCGGCGGCACCGGGCCGTCGGTCACGGGCGGCACTGGGTCTGGAGGTGCACCGGCATCGGTCATTGTGTGCGCCGGGGCTGGCTGGCCGGTTGCGCGGGCGGCTGGGACTGCCGCTGCTGCGGCTGGGTTGTCGGCTGCGGTGCCGGCTGGGCGGGCCGGCCGGCGGTGGCGCGCATCTTCTCCAGCACCTCCTCACGCGGTCCCTCCAGCTGGACGACGCCGTCCCGCATCATCAGCAGCCGGTCGACCCGCGCCAGAACACCGGCCCGGTGGGCGATGATGACCACGGCCGCGCCCCGGGCGGCGGCCCCCAGAATGGCCTGCATCAGGGCGGCCTCGCCTTCCTGGTCGAGGTTGGAGTTGGGTTCGTCCAGCACGAGCAGGACGGGGTCACGATAGAGGGCCCGGGCGAGGGCGACGCGCTGGGCCTGGCCGGCTGAAAGGCCCTGGCCATGGGGGCCGAGCCGGGTGTCGTAGCCGTTCGGCAGGCGCAGGATCAGCTCATGGGCCCCCGCCGCCATGGCCGCCTTCACCGCGTCCCGGTCGGCCGTTTCCTGATCCACCCCGATGGCGGTCGAAAACCGCGAGATATTGTCCTTGATCGAGCCGGCAAACAGGCTGGGGACCTGGGGCAGATAGCCGATCCAGCGCGCCAGTTCGTCACCGTCCCGCGCGTCATACTCCGCACCGTCGAGCCGCACAGCGCCGCCCTGCGGCTTGAAGGCCCCGGCGATGACGCGCGCAAGCGTGGTCTTGCCCGAACCGCTTGAGCCGACGATGCCCAGGGTTTCGCCGGGTTTCAGCGCAAAGGTCACGGCCCGAAGTTGCGGCGCCTCGGTGTCCGGAAATTTGACCGAGACCCCCTCGACCTGCAACCGGCCCTTGGGGTCGGGCAGGGTGGTGCGTTCGCGCTCGACCGAGGCGGTGCCCGCGAACAGGTCGGTCAGGGTCTTCCAGCTGGCGACCGCCTGGACGAGGCTGGGCCAGACGCCGACCACCAGTTCGACCGGGGCCACGGCGCGGCTCAGCAGCACCGAGGCGGCGATGATGGAGCCCGGGGTGATGTCGCCCTTCACCGCCAGCCAGGCGGCGAGACCCAGCGCTGCAGACTGCAACACGAGCCGAAGAAATTTGATCGCGCCGGAATAGTGGCCGCCGGCCAGCTGGGCGTCGGCCTGGGCGGCGGTGGCCAGTTGCCGCTGTTCGATCTGACGCGCGATCGAGGACTGGCGCATACCCAGGGCCCGGACAACCTCGGCCTGGCTGGCAACACCCTCCTGGGCGGCATAGGCGTGGTTCTGTGACTGGATGGCCTTGTTCAGGCGGGGCCGGGTGTCGCGCTCGTTGAGCCAGGCAAGGGAGAACAGAATGATCCCGCCGACCAGGGTCAGTACCCCGATGGCCGGGTGAAGCAGGAAGCAGCACAGCAGGTAGATCGGGGTCCAGGGGGCATCGAACAGGGCCAGCATGCCCTGACCGCCGATGGCACCCCGCACATGGTCGAACTCACGCAAGGCCTGGGTGTTGGGTGATTTCGCCTGAAGATCGACGACCCGCGACAGGACCTTGCCGGACAGCAGCCTGTCCAGCCGCAGCCCGGCACGCAGCATCAGCCGCCCCCGCAACCAGTCCAGCGCCGCCAGCGCCGCGAGCGCAAAGACGGCGACCGCAGTGATCAGTACCAGGGTGGTCAGACCCCCGGTCGGCACGACGCGGTCATAGACCTGCATCATGTAGAGGGTGGGGGTCAGATACAGCAGATTGACCAGGGCCGAGAACACAAAGGCCCAGATGAAATGGGTCTTGCACGCCCTCAGCGCCTCGGCGAGGGGCTCGGTACCCGGCTTGCTGGGAAGCAGGTTCTTTAACACAGGGGCGGCGGTTCCAACGGGATTGGGTCGTTAGTCTAACGGTTTGATGCGCTTACAGATAGGCGGTGCGGTTTCAACCGCAAATACCGGACTCCGGGCGTGATGGAGGCGTGATTGTGTCGGCCGGCTACGCCCCTTGCACGACAGGGCCTGCAACCTGTCGAAAACGTAACTTGCTTGCCGAATTGCCGAATGACAAGACTCCTTGACTTTGAGGAGGGCTTCCATGCTGACGATCGAAAACCTGACCCATGTCTACGGCAACGGGACACGGGCACTGGACGGCGTCAGCCTGAGCATTCCCAAGGGGATGTTCGGCCTGCTGGGGCCCAACGGTGCGGGCAAATCGACCCTGATGCGGTCGATCGCGACGCTGCAGACGCCGACCTCGGGGTCGATCCGGTTCGGCGACATCGATGTGATCCGGACCCCGGAACAACTGCGTCGCGTGCTCGGCTATCTGCCCCAGGATTTCGGCGTCTATCCGCGTGTTTCGGCCTACGACATGCTGGATCACATGGCCGTGCTGAAGGGCATCTCCAACGGCAGGGATCGCAAGCAGACCGTCGAGGCCCTGCTGAACCAGGTCAATCTCTGGCCCGTGCGGGGCAAGGCCCTGGCCGGCTTCTCGGGCGGCATGCGCCAGCGCTTCGGCATCGCCCAGGCCCTGATCGGCAATCCCGAACTGATCATCGTGGATGAGCCGACCGCAGGTCTCGATCCTGAAGAGCGCAACCGCTTCCTCAACCTGTTGGCCGAGGTCGGCGAGAATGTCGTCATCATCCTGTCGACCCACATCGTCGAGGACGTCACCGACCTGTGCCCGCGCATGGCGGTGCTGGCCGGCGGCAAGATCCAGCTGGAAGGCGCGCCGGTCGAGCTGATGCACACCCTCCAGGGGCGGGTCTGGACCAGAACCGTCGACAAGGCCGACCTGGCCGAACTCAGCAAGGCCCACAACGTCATCTCGACCCGCCTGTTCGCAGGCCGCACGGTGGTTCACGTCCTGTCTGACACCCATCCGGGTGACGGGTTCGAGCCGGCACCGGGCGGGCTTGAGGATGTCTATCTGGCGACCGTCAACGCCTCGCGCCGCGCGGCCTGAGGAACGGATCATGTTCGCCAGGATCGCCAGTTTCGAATTCCGCTACCAGCTGCGCCAGCCGGCCTTCTGGGTCATCGCCATCGTCTTCGGCCTGCTGGCCTTCGGCGCGGTCGCCAGCGACAATGTCTCGCTCGGCTCCGGCGGCAATGTTCTGAAGAACGCACCCTACGCCCTGGCCGGCGCCCACATCGTCTTCAACGTCTTCTTCATGCTGGCGACGACCGCGATCGTCGCCAATGTGGTGGCGCGGGACACCCAGACCGGCTTCGGGCCGATGATCATGTCGACCCGGATTACCAAGGGTGCCTATCTCTACGGGCGTTTCTTCGGGGCCTTCGCTGCGGTCGCCCTGTGCTACATGAGCATCGCCATCGGCACCCTGCTTGGCACCTTCATGCCCTGGGTCGATCCCGAGACGATCGGACCGCTGCGTCCGGGCGACTATGCCTACGCCTACCTCGTATTCGGCCTGACCGGCCTGTTCCTGACCTCGGCCCTGTTCTTCATGCTGGCCACGATCACGCGGTCGATGATGGCCACCTATATCGGCGTGGTCGCGGTGCTGATCGCCTATCTGGCCTCGACCGGCGTACTGGGCTCGCGGCCGGAATTCGAGGTCGCCATGGCCTGGGCCGAGCCATTCGGCTCGGGCGCCTATGGTCTGGTCACCAAATACTGGACCGCTGTCGAGCGGAACACGCTCAACGCCCCTCTCGAAGGCGTCCTGTTGTGGAACCGGGTGATCTGGACCGCGGTCGGCGCGGTCTTCCTCGCCGCTGCCTATGTGCTGTACCGGCCGTCGCCGCGCGGGGCCAAGCCCAGGAAGCAGGAGCGTCTCAAGGCACTGGTAGAGAAGGACGTTGTCGTCACGCCCGTCGGTGCCCTGCCGCGCCCGAGCTATGGCTTCGTCAGCGGCCTGACCCAGCTGTGGTCCCGGGCCGTGTTCGAGACGGTGCTGGTGTTCAGGAGCCCGGCCTATGTGGTGCTGGTCCTGCTGGCCATGGCCTTCGCCGTGGCGAGCCTGTTCTTCACCGGAGAGATCTATGGTGCGCCCATCCTGCTGGTGACGCGCGTGGTCATCACGGGCCTGACCGGGACCTTCGGGCTGATATCGATCGTCATCGCCATCTACTATTCGGGCGAGCTGGTCTGGCGGGACCGGGACCGCAAGGTGCACGAGATCATCGATGCCTCGTCGACGCCGGACTGGACCTTTCTGGTCCCCAAGACCCTGGCCCTGGCCCTGGTGTTGATCTCGACCCTGCTGATCGGCGTCCTCGCCGGCGTGGTGACCCAGACGATCAAGGGATACACCGACTTTGAGCTGGGCAAATACCTGCTCTGGTATGTGTTCCCGCAGTCGCTGAGCTTCCTGCTTCTGGCCGTTCTGGCGATCTTCATCCAGGCGCTGTCGCCCAATAAATTTGTCGGCTGGGCGATCATGGTCGTCTATCTGATCTCGACGCTGGTGCTGTCGAACCTCGGCTTCGACCACATCCTTTACCGCTACGGTGCCGGCATCGGCGTGCCCTTGTCGGACATGAACGGCCGGGGTGATTTCGCGGGCTTCGCGGCCTGGCTGGACGCCTACTGGAGCGCTTTCGCCGTCATCCTGCTGGTGCTGGCCTATGGCCTGTGGCGGCGCGGGACCGAGACCCGTCTGTGGCCGCGCCTGAAGCGGCTGCCGCACCGGCTTAAGGGGCCCGCGGGCCTGATCGGCGGCGCGGCCCTGGCGGCCTTCGTCGGCCTCGGCGTCTTCATCTACATGAACACCAATGTCTGGAATGAGTACCGGACCCAGGCCCAGCAGGAGGCCGAGCAGGTCGCTTATGAGAAGGCCCTGCTGCGCTACGAGACCACGCCCCAGCCCTCGGTGGCCGATGTGCGGCTGGTCATGGACCTGCGCCCGCATCAGCCGAAACTGACCACGCGCGGAACCTATGTGCTGGTCAACAATACCGGGGCACCCCTGCCCGAGGTCCACCTGCGCTGGACCGCCGATCTGGATATGGTCAGCCTGACCGTTGAGGGCGCGACCGTCGCCCGCGAATGGGAGGATTTCGATTACCGGATCTACCGCTTCGCCACACCGATGCAGCCCGGCGAGCGTCGCGCCGTTGCCTTCGAGACCGTGCTGGAGCAGCGAGGTTTCCGGGCCAGCGGTAACACCACCCGACTGGTCGACAACGGCACCTTCGTGAACAACATGGAGTTCGCGCCGATGATCGG
>CANMXH010000122.1 GCA_947501315.1 Caulobacteraceae bacterium
CATCCCGGCGGCAGGCTGGGAATGAGCCTGCAGAGTGTTCGCGACTGGATGGGCGACCGCCCGCCCGCCCCTGCGACCATTCCCCTTGCAGCGACCTTCGCCGAGGTGGTGTCCGCCATCACCGAGGGGCGCAAGGGCGCAGCGGCGGTTCTGAATGATGACGGGACGCTGGCCGGGATCGTTACCGACGGAGACGTCCGCCGGGCCTTCTCCCGCGACCTCAAGGGTCTGACCGCTGCCGACGTCATGAGCCCTGATCCCCGGATTATCGCCCCGGACGCCCGCATGAGCGATGCTGTCGACCTGATGACCCAGAACAGGATCGCGACCCTGCTGGTCGTGGAGGCGAACCGTCCGGTTGCCATCGTCCACATCGCCGAACTCATGCAGGCCGGCTACGTCGGCTAGCCGGACCGACGCGCCCGGACGTCGGCACTGTCGGTCAGACCCGGGGAACCTCCGCTCCGGGAGGCCCGTCAGACGGACGCCGGCTGGCGACGGGCCGAAGCATGGGGCAATGAATACTTGACGTTGACGTAAACGTAGGGTTTGTGACGGGAACACGCAGAATCCGTCCTTATTGGAGACCGACTCCCATGGCCGAAGCCTATATCTATGACGCGGTCCGCACCCCGCGCGGCAAGGGCAAGAAGGATGGCTCCCTGCATGAGATCACCGGCCTGAGCCTGGCGACCCAGGTGCTGGAAGCCCTGCGGGATCGCAACGACCTCGACACGTCCAGGGTCGATGACGTCATTCTCGGCTGCGTCTCGCCGGTGGGCGAACAGGGCGCGGATATCGCGCGTACGGCGGTGCTTTCGGCCGGATGGGCCCAGACGGTGGCCGGCGTCCAGATCAACCGCTTCTGCGCCTCCGGCCTCGAGGCCGTGAACATGGCCGCAGCCAAGGTGAAGTCCGGCGAGGCCGATTTCGCTGTCGGCGGGGGCATTGAGGCCATGAGCCGGGTTCCGATGGGCTCGGACGGCGGCGCCTGGCCGGTCGATCCGACCTCGGCCTTCCCGACCTATTTCGTGCCCCAGGGCGTCTCGGCCGACATGATCGCCACGAAATATGGCTTCAGCCGCGACGACGTCGACGCCTATTCCATGGAAAGCCACAGGCGCGCCGCGGCCGCCTGGGCCGACGGCCGGTTCTCGAAATCGGTCATCGCCGTCAAAAACCAGCTCGGCCTGGTCCAGCTGGACCGTGACGAGACCATCCGCCCCAACACCGACATGCAGTCACTGGGCGCCCTGAACCCGTCCTTCGCCATGATGGGCGAGATGGCTTTCGACGCCGTGATCAACCAGCGCTACCCCGAGGTCGAACGGGTCAGTCACGTCCACACACCCGGCAACTCCTCGGGCATCGTTGACGGTTCGGCCGGGGTGCTGATCGGCACGCTGGAAGCCGGCGAGGCCATGGGCCTCAAGCCCCGCGCCCGAATCGTCGGTGCCGCCTCGATCGGTTCCGAACCTTCGATCATGCTGACCGGCCCCGAGTTCGTGACGAAGAAGCTCCTGGCCAAACTGGGCATGACCACCGCCGACATCGACGTCTGGGAGCTGAACGAGGCCTTCGCCGCCGTTGTGCTGCGCTACATGCAGGCGCTCGATATCCCGCACGACAAGATGAACGTGAATGGCGGCGGCATCTCCATGGGCCACCCGCTGGGCGCCACCGGCGCCATGATCACCGGCATCGCCCTCGACGAGCTGGAGCGGTCGAACAAGTCCACCGCCCTGATCACCCTGTGCATCGGCGGCGGCATGGGTACCGCCACCGTCATCGAACGCGTCTGAGCACGGGAACACCGATGCAGATCGGATTCGTCCTGTTTCCGAACGTCACGCAGCTGGATTTCACCGGTCCGCTGCAGATGCTGCATCGCGTCCCGGGCGCAACGACCCACATCCTCGCCCGGACACTCGCGCCGGTCCCGTCCGACTGCGGACTGGGGCTCGTCCCGACCGGCACCTTCGCCCAGGCCCCGGTGCTGGACATGATCTGCGTCCCCGGCGGGTTCGGCGTCGGCGCGGCCATCAGGGATGAGGAGACACTGGCGTTCGTTCGTGCGGCGGGACAGTCCGCCCGCTACGTCACGTCCGTCTGCACCGGAGCCTTTTTGCTGGGCGCAGCCGGGTTGCTGCGGGGGCGGCGGGCGACGACGCACTGGGCCTATCATCACCTGCTGCCGTTGGTCGGTGCGATCCCGCAGCAAGGGCGGGTGGTTCGTGACGGCGACGTCTTTACCGGCGGGGGCGTTACGGCCGGCATCGATTTCGCCCTGACCGTGGCGGCCGAGATCGCCTCGCCGCAAGCCGCCCAGCGCATCCAGCTGGCAACGGAATACGACCCCGAGCCGCCCTTTGCCGCCGGATCGCCCGACCGCGCACCGGTCGAGGTCTCGGACGAACTCAAAGCCTTCTACGCGGTGCGTGCCGCGGAATTCAAAAACGAAATTTCGGCCGCCCTGGCTGCCGCCTGAAACCCGAAGGAACACCGATGGAAAACTTCAAGATCGACGTGGATGCCGACGGCATCGCCCTGATCACCTTCGACGTCCCCGGGCGGTCGATGAACACCCTGACCTCGGGCGTGATGGCCGAGATCCCGCAATGGATCGAACGCGTGAAGACCGACGACGCCATCAAGGGTGCCGTCCTGACTTCGGGCAAGGCGAGCGGCTTCTGCGCCGGCGCTGACCTGGGCGACATGGCCGGCGGCATGCTGGCCGGTGGTTCGCTGCAGGAAGCCTATGATGCGGGCTGGAAGCTGAACGGGGCCCTGCGCGCGCTGGAAACCTGCGGCAAGCCGGTCGCCGCGGCGATCAACGGCCTGGCGCTGGGCGGCGGTCTGGAACTGACGCTGGCGTGCCACTATCGCGTGGTCGCCGATGACTCGAAGATCCAGCTCGGCCTGCCGGAGATCAAGGTCGGCCTCTTCCCCGGCGGCGGCGGCACCCAGCGGCTGACGCGCCTGATCGGCGTTCAGGCGGCGATGACGGCGATGAGCGCCGGCTCGTCCTGGCGTCCGAACGATGCCAAGGGCGCAGGCGTGGTCCATGAAGTGGTCGCCAGGGGCACCGAGATCGACGCCGCAAAGGCGTGGATCAAGGGCGGCGGCAAGGCCGTGCAGCCCTGGGACGACAAGGGCTTCAAACAGCCCGGTGGCGGCCCCTACCACCCCGCCGGCATCCAGAGTTTCCTCGTCGGCAACGCCATGCTGCGCAAACAGTCCTACGGGAACTATCCCGCCGTGCTGAACCTGATGAAGGCCGTCTATGAGGGGATTCAGGTCCCCATGGACGCGGCCCTGCGCATCGAGACACGCTACTTCATCAAGACCCTGATGACGCCCCAGGCCCAGGCCATGATCCGCTCGCTGTTCCTGAGCAAACAGGAGCTCGACAAGGGCGCTGTCCGCCCGGCAGGCGTGCCGAAGTCGGATCCGAAGAAGGTCACCGTCATCGGCGCCGGCATGATGGGCGCAGGCATTGCCTATGTGCAGGCCCTGGCCGGGATCGAGACCATCCTGATCGACCGCACCCAGGAAGACGCCGACAAGGGCAAGGCCCACGTGGCCGACCTGCTGAAGAAGCGTCTGTCCAAGGGCCAGATCACCCAGGACAAGTTTGACGCCCTGCTGGGTTCGGTCACCGCGACGACCGACTACGACCTGATCAAGGGCTCGGACCTGGTCATCGAGGCCGTGTTCGAGAACCGCGAGATCAAGGCGGATGTGACGAAGCGCGCCGAGGCCCAGCTGGCCCCCGGTGCCGTGTTCGGCTCCAACACCTCGACCCTGCCGATCACCGGCCTGGCCGAGGCCAGCGTCCGGCCCGAAGACTTCATCGGCATCCACTTCTTCTCGCCCGTCGACAAGATGATGCTGGTCGAGGTCATCCTGGGCGAGAAGACCGGCGAGGCGGCGATCGCCAGGTCGCTGGACTACATCATGAAGATCAAGAAGACCCCGATCGTCGTCAACGACGGCCGCGGCTTCTACACCTCGCGCTGCTTCGGCACCTATGTCGCCGAGGGTATGGCCATGCTGGAAGAGGGCTATGCCCCCGCCCTGATCGACAACATCGGCCGCATGACCGGCATGCCGCGCGGGCCGCTGGAAATGCACGACGACGTGGCCCTGGACCTGTCGGTCAAGATCGCCAGACAGACCGCACTCGACCTCGGCGACAGATACCAGCCCCTGCCCGGCTCTCAGATCGTCCAGAAGATGGTCGAGGATCTCGGCCGCTACGGCCGCAAGAACGGCATGGGCTTCTATGACTACGACCAGAAGCCCAAGAAGATCTGGGCGGGTCTGGCCGAGTTGGCTCCGGTGAAGATCAATGACTCCACGCCGGAGCTGGTCGAGGACCAGAAGCAGCGCCTGCTGTACCGTCAGGCCGTCGAGGTCGCGCGCTGCTGGGAAGAGGGCGTCATCGACGACCCGCGCGAGGCAGACGTCGGCGCCATCCTGGCCTGGGGTTTCGCGCCCTGGACCGGCGGGCCGATCACCATGATCGACCAGACGGGGCTGAAAGCGTTCGTGGCCCAGGCGGACGACTATGCCGCCCGTTACGGCGACCGCTTCAAGGTGCCGCAGCTGCTGCGCGACATGGCCGCGAAGGGTGAGACCTTCTACGGAAACTTCGCCGGGAAGCAGAAGGCCGCAGCCTAGGCTGCAGGTATGGAGCCGCCGGCTTGACGCCGGCGGCATTCGGCTCCACCCGTCGCTCCTGAAACCGGGAGCCGCTGCATGATCCGTCCCCTCACCCTCGCCCTTCTGCTCGCGTCCGCCGCCTGGAGCGCCGAGGCGCAGGAGCTGCTGATCCGGGGCGGGACGATCTACACCGGCGTGGCCGCGCAGCCGACAGCCGAGGTAGTCCTCGTGCAGGACGGAAGGATCGCCTACGTCGGCGCCGAGGCGGGGCTTCCGGCATTCGCATACGCCGAGACGGTCGACCTCCGGGGCGCAACGATGTTCCCCGGCTTCACGGACGGCCACGCCCACCTCGACGGCATCGGCTGGCGGGAGCTGACGCTAAACCTTGAAGGCTCGGCCTCGGTGGCCGAGGCCATGGCGCGCCTGTCGGCCTGGGCCGAAGCCCATCCCGAGGGACCCATCGTCGGCCGTGGCTGGATCGAGACCCACTGGCCGGAAGCGCGTTTCCTGACCGCCGCCGACCTCGACGCCGCCGCGCCAGGGCGGATCGTGCTGCTGGGCCGGTCGGACGGCCACGCCGTGGTCGCATCCACGCCCGCCCTGCTCGCCGCCGGCATCGACGCCGAGACCGTCGCACCGTCGGGCGGGGAGATCCTCAAGGGCACCGACGGCCGGCCGACCGGCCTGCTGGTCGATGCCGCCGAGCAACTGGTAGCCGGCCTGCTGCCGCAGACCGATCCCGAGGCCCTGCGCGACGCCTATCGCGCCGGCTTCCGCGTCGAGGCCGCCTATGGCTGGACCGGCGTCCATTTCATGAGCGCGCCCTGGCGGGACATTCCCCTGCTCGAGGCCATGGCCGAGGCGGGCGAAGCGCCTTTGCGCATCTACAACAGCGTCACCCCCGACGGCGCCGCCGCCCTGATCGCGGGCGGCCCGCGCAGCGTCGCCGACGGCCGGATCATCACCCGGGCGATCAAATATTATGCGGACGGAGCCCTCGGCTCGCGCGGCGCAGCCCTGTTAGAACCCTATGCCGACCGCCCCGAAACCAGTGGCCTGATGCAGATCACGGGCGACGAGATCATCCCCCTGTACGAGGCGGCCCTGCGCGGCGGCATCCAGATCGCGACCCATGCGATCGGTGACCGGGGCAACGCTTCGGTGGCGGAATGGTACCAGCAGGCCCTGAACGCCGTGCCCGCCGCTGACCGGCCCCACGGCGCCGACGTGCGCTGGCGCATCGAACACGCCCAGATCCTGCGGCCGTCCGACTATCGCTGGTTCCAGCATCTGCCGATCATCGCCTCGATGCAGCCCAGTCACGCGATCGGAGACCTGCATTTCGCCCCGGCCCGGCTCGGCGACGCCCGGCTGGACGGGGCCTATGCCTGGCATAGTCTGGTCGACATGGGGGTGATCGTCGTCGGGGGATCGGATGCCCCGGTGGAGCGCGGCGACCCGCTGATCGAGTTCTACGCGGCCGTCGCCCGCGCCGATCTGGAAGGCTTCCAGGGCCCCGACTGGCGCCCCGGCGAGGCCGTCGACCGGGCCACGGCCCTGAAGATGTTCACCCTCTGGCCGGCGTACGCCAGCTTCCGGGAGGCCGAGCTGGGCACGATCGAGGTCGGCAAACGGGCCGACTTCACGGCCTTTTCGGTCGATCTGATGACCGCGCCCGTCGCCGATATTCCCAATGGCCGGGCGACCCTGACCGTGGTGGACGGCGTGGTGGTCTATCGGGCAGAAAGCCCCGTGCGCATCGCGCCTTGATGCGCCGGGGCGTTCCGCCTAAGGCTTCGTTCGGCTCCGCGGGCGTGATGTAGTGGTAGCCTGAAAGCTTCCCAAGCTTTTCGTGCGGGTTCGATTCCCGCCGCCCGCTCCAGCCACAGCCTATTCCCGGGTTACCGTAACGCCCCGGTCCCCGAGGATTTCCTGAACGCTGTCGTCGCCGGCGAGGTGGGCGGCACCGACGGCGATGAAGACGGTTCCCGAACCGGCGAGCATGGTCTGGATCTGGTCGGCCCAGTCGGTGTTGCGACGAACCAGCAGGGCTTCGTAGAGGGCCGGGGTTTCCGTC
>CANMXH010000123.1 GCA_947501315.1 Caulobacteraceae bacterium
ACGACGGCCTTGTCGGCCCCCTGTGCCAGGGCCTGGACTCGCTCGGCTGGCGCACCTTGACCGCCCGTTCCCTGGCCGGTGCAATTCAGGCCTTGATCGACTGGCCGCTGGAAACCGTGATCCTCGACTCTCGCCTGCCGGATGCCGCCGACGGCATCCGTGCCCTTCGCGCTGCGGTGATCCCGCGCCGCCTGCCGGTTCTCGTGATTGATCCGGATGCAGCGACCTGGGAACCGGGGCTGGTCGATATCGTGATGTCCAGAGCCCCTCACCCCGCCCAGGCGGCCTTGCGGCTCGAGAATATGGTCCGCTCCGCCATTGCAGAGGAGGAGGTCTCGCTGCGCGAGGCGACCTTCGCTGCCCGGGGGCAGCCTCTGCCGATCCCGGGCGTCGACAGCATGCCCTTGCGCGTGCTGGCTGCAGGCAAGCCGGACCGGCATTTCATAGCCCTGTCCAACGCCCTGACAGAACGCGGTTGTGAGGTAGTGGCGGCACCGACTCCCTACACGGCCTTCGACTATCTGCATGAGCGGGCGTTCGACGCCGTAGTCCTGTGGGGTGCAGAGGACCATACACCCGCCCTGTCCATCGCTTCGGGCATGAAGAGGAATACCCGCCTGTATCATATCCCGGCCGTCCTCTATCTTCGCGGCGCGGGCGAGATCAATCTGTCCGAACTCTACAACCGTGGATTTGCCGACGTCGCTGCAGCGGACACACCGGAGGATGAAACCGCCGGACGCGTGACGGCCCTGGCGCGTGCGCATCGCCGCCACGTGGCCATCCGCAAGGCGCTGGAGAGCGCGCGTGGCTCGGGCCTGACCGATGCCATGACCGGCCTGTTCACACCCGAACTGTTCGCCAGCCATCTGGCGCGCGTGGCCGAGGGGGCCCGCCTGCGTCGGCGCCCGCTTTCGGTCGCGGTCCTGCGGGTGTCCGAGACCGACACAGTGATCGAGGCCCGCAAGGGCGGCTGGCTGGACCGCGCCCTGCCCCAGATCGGTGCCATGGTCTCGCGCCTTATCCGCACTGAGGATACCGCCGCCCGCCTGTCGCCCGACGTCTTCGCCCTGGCGCTGCCGGCGACCGAGGGCCCGGCCGGGCGGGTCGCAGCCGACCGGATCGCCGCCGTAATCAGCTGTACCGCCTTCGATGCCGGCCCTGACCGATCGCCCTTCGTGGTCGAGTTCGAGGTCGGTGTCGCTCAGGTCACCGCCGGCGAATCGCCGGCAGCCGTGCTGGAACGCGCCTCGAGGGACGTCCGCAGCAACGCCTGATGGCTGTCGGGATTATCCGTTGTGCCGTAACGGCTGAAGCCATTGGCGGCTGAGGCAGACGAACAGACCCATGTGCAACACCTACCGGTTCCGTCCATTGACCGGGCAGCCCTTCGAGGAACTCCGCCAGAACGGGATTTTGCTCGAATTCCCGCAAGGCAGACCGAACATCGAGCCCCGCGACGACATCCGCATCGGCGACTCCGCTCCGGTGGTCACGCGCACGAAAGACGGCGTCGCAGTCCGGATGACGACCTGGGCCTGGAAGTCCCCGCAGGGACGGCCGGTGTTCAATTTCAGATCTGACGAGCGGTCGTTCGCCAACAGCCTGCGCTGTGCCATCCCGGCAGACGGCTTCTATGAATTCACCGACGCCCTCGCCGGTCAGAAGCGCAAGACCAGATGGCTGTTCACCATGGTTGAGGCACCGGCGTTCTGGATCGCCGGTGTGATACGCGACGGTGCCTTCAGCATGCTGACCACGACGCCGGGGCCGGATGTTGCGCCCTACCACGACCGCCAGATCGTCCTGCTTGAACCGGGTCGCGCCATGGAATGGCTCGACCTGACCACCCCTGAGGCGGAACTGCTCCGCCCCCTGCCCGCAAGCCGTCTTGCGGTCGAACGGGTCTTTCCGCCCGCGGAGACAGCCGGTTTGTTCTAGTGAGCGAAGGTCACTCCCACTCGATCGTCCCCGGCGGCTTCGACGTCACATCGTAGACGACACGGTTCACGCCCCGGACCTCATTGACGATCCGCGTGGCGCAGCGGCCCAGGACATCCCACGGAAACTCGAAGAAGTCGGCGGTCATGCCGTCGGTCGAGGTGACCGCGCGCAGGGCCAGCACCTTCTCATAGGTCCGGGCGTCGCCCATGACGCCAACGGTCTTGACCGGCAACAGGACGGCGAACGCCTGCCAGATGCTGTCGTAGAGGCCGGCCTTGCGTATCTCGTCGAGATAGATGGCGTCGGCCTGCTGCAGGGTCGCGACGGCCTCCGGCGTGATCTCGCCGGGGATGCGGATCGCAAGGCCCGGCCCGGGAAAGGGATGGCGTCCCACGAAGGCATCGGTCAGGCCCAGCTCGCGACCGAGCGACCGGACCTCGTCCTTGAACAGCTCACGCAGCGGCTCGACCAGCTTCAGCTTCATGAAGTCCGGCAGGCCACCGACATTGTGGTGGCTCTTGATCACATGGGCCTTGCCGCTCGAGGACGAGACGCTCTCGATCACGTCGGGATAGAGGGTGCCCTGGGCCAGGAATTCGGCTCCCTCGATCTTGCCGGCCTCGCGGTCGAAGATCTCGATGAAGACCCGGCCGATGGTCTTGCGCTTGGTCTCGGGGTCCGACTGCCCGGCCAGTGCGCCGAGGAATTCCTTCGATGCATCAACGTGGATCAGGGGGATGTTGTAGTGCTCCCGGAAGAGCGTCGTGACCTGGGTCGCCTCGTCCTTGCGCAGCAGGCCGGTGTCCACGAACACGCAGGTCAGCTGGTCGCCGATCGCCTCATGGATCAAGACCGCGGCTACCGAACTGTCGACGCCGCCCGACAGGCCGCAGACCACCCTGGCCGATCCGACCTGTTCGCGGATCTTCGCAATCTGCTCGTCGCGATAGGCGGCCATGGTCCAGTCACCCTTCAGCCCCGCGATGCCATGGGTGAAGTTTCGCAGCATGGTGGCACCGCGCGGCGTGTGCATGACCTCCGGATGGAACTGCACACCATAGAAACGGCGCGTCTCGTCAGCGATCACCGCATAGGGCGAACCGGCCGAGGTCGCGACCACCTCGAACCCCTCGGGAATGGCGACAATCTTGTCCCCATGGCTCATCCAGACCGTCTCTTCCTCGCCGACGGCAGCAAGGTCGGCCAGCAGGGGCGAAGCCCGCTCGACGGTGATTTCCGCCCGGCCGAACTCGCGGTGATGGCCGCCCTCGACCTTGCCGCCGAGCTGCTCACACATCGTCATCTCGCCGTAGCAGATGCCCAGCACCGGCACCCCGGCCTCAAAGACGGCCTGCGGGGCCCGCGGACTGCCCTCCTCGTGCACGCTCTCCGGCCCGCCCGACAGGATGATCGCCTGCGGCTTCATGGCCTGGAGCGCGGCCTCGGCCTTTGCATAGGGGTGGATCTCACAATAGACGCGCGCCTCGCGCAGGCGCCGGGCGATCAACTGGGTCACCTGGCTGCCGAAATCGACGATCAGGACCTTCTGGTGATCAGCGGGGGCGGTCATGCGGGCTCCGTGAGAACAGGCGTGAAATGGTCATGCAACAGGTCGAGGGCCTCGGCCAGCCGGAGATCGATCCCGGCCAGGGCGTCGGTCCAGTGCTCGAGGCGGGACAGGTCCGTGCGGCCGTCCGAAACGCCGCGCAGGCCGATCACCGGCACGCCGAACCGGGCCGCGGCGCGGACGACGGCGAAGGTCTCCATATCGACCATGTCGGCGTCCACGGCATCATAGCCGGCCCCCGAGACGACACTCCCGCCCGTGGCCAGCCGGGCCGTCGGCAGGACCGACGGGCCATCCGCCAGCGGCAGGACGGCCGGCAGGCGCGGATACGGCGTCTCGCCCTTCGGAAAGCCAAGCGCACTGGCATCCATGTCGCGGTAGCTGACCTCGGCGATGCGATAGACACGCCCATGATCAAGGGTACGGGAGCCGGCCGAGCCGAGCGAAACCACAACATCAGGCAGGTTGCCTTCCGCCTCCAGGCCCGCGAGGGCATGGGCGACCCCGGCCGCCGCCTCGACCGGGCCGACGCCGGTGATCAGCGGACGGATACGGGCACGGAGGGCCGGGCCATACTCAGGCTCTGCCGCCATGACGCAGAGGACGGTCTTCGGACCGAAACTCGAAAGGGTCCAGCCCCGGCTCACGCCCGCCGCTCATAGAGGGCCACGAAGAAGCCGTCGGTGCCGGTCGAGGTCGGCGACAGGCGCAGACGCCCGCCCGTCGCAGCCCCCGCCAGACGCGTCTGCGCGGCGTCGGTGAGCGCCGGGGCAGCGAGCACCTCGGCGACGGGCAGCGGGTGGAAGCCCTTGTGGGTGGCTTCGAAGGCGTCGGCGACCGCCTCGTTCTCGCGACGGAGAACCGAGCAGGTGACATAAACCAGTCGCCCGCCCGGCTTCACCAGGGCAGCGGCCTGGGCGAGGATACGCAGCTGCAGCGCGTGCAGCCGCTCGATCTCGTCGGCCTTGAGCCGCCAGGCATCCTCGGGGCGGCGGCGCCAGGCACCCGAACCGCTACAGGGCGCATCGACGAACACCAGATCGGCCTTGCCGTTGAATTCCTCGACCCCGCCACCGTTCTGGCCGATCAGTCGCAGGTCGGCGGCGACGCCTGCCCGGGCAAGGCGGGGGCGGATGTTATCGAGCCGCTTCTGCACAACATCGCAGGCGATCAGCCGCATCGGCGCGGCCGCAGGCGCCGATTTCGCCACCGCCAGTTCATCGGCACCGGTCGGCGACCAGCCGGCGGGGCTTGGTGCTGCGACCCGCGTCGGATCGGCTGCAGGCAGGCCCTGCACCGCGAGCGCCAGCGTCTTGCCGCCGCCACCTGCGCAATAGTCGATGACGATACTGTCCGGCGTGAACAACAGCCCGGCACCGGCCACCCAGGCCGTCAGCTGGCTGCCCTCGTCCTGGATCTCGACGCGGCCGGCGTTGAAAGCCTCCAGGGCCTGGACATTCGGCGCAGGCTCCGACGGCAGTCGCAGGCCGACGGCCGACCATGGGGTCCGTTCAGGCGTCAGACCTGTCGCCTTCAGCTCGGCCCGCGCAGCCTCGACCGTGGTTTTGGCCGTATTGACCCGCAGATCGACCGGCGCCCGCGCCATCAGGCCGGCGGCTTCCTCGCTCCAGCGGTCGCCAAAGGAGGCCTTGAGGTCGTCGACCACAAAGGCCGGCAGGTCGGCGGCGGTTACGGACCGGTCGCCCTCCCCCGCCGCGATCCGGGCCCGCTCCTGTTTCGACAATGGGCGGGGCCCATAGCCGTCGCCCGAGTGCAGGGCCTCGATCTCTTCCAGCGACAGCTTGTCGAGGAAGGCCAGCGAGCCAACCACCAGTGCCCTGCCGTCCTCACGCCCGCCCATCGCCGCGACCAGGCGGCCGCGGGCCCGCAGCACCTGATAGACCCGCTCCGCGACGGCGCGGCGGTCACCGGAGCCCGCATAGCGGTTGGCAGCGCCCCAGGCCTTGATCACGACCTCGGCGGAGGCGCGGCCCTGGGCGATACTGTCCAGAACGGAGGCGGCGGCGGCGAGACGGGCAGCTGGGGTCAATGCGGGCTTTCAGACGAACAGGGCGGCGATGACCATGATCAGGCCCGCCAGCGATGCCACCCAGACGAGGGATCGGACATACGGGATGCCCATGGCGTAGACCGGCAGATAGATCAGGCGACCAAACAGATAGAGGTGCGTCCCCCAAAGAGTCAGGGAGCCGCCATCCTTGCCCGCGACATGCGCCATAATGACGGCGGCGGCGAACAGCGGAAGGGTCTCGTAGAGATTGGCCTGGGCGCGGTCCAGCCGTCCGGCCAATTTGCCGGGCGGCGGAACGTCCCCGTCGCGCGCACCGGCATTCCATTTGAGGCCTCGTTCAGCGGTCCGGGCACTGGCCGACCAGAAAATCTGAACGATGGCCAGCACCAGCACGCCGGCAAGAGCGATGAATTCCGGTGTCATATCCATGGCGTGAGCCTCCCTGCTCATCCCTGACGATAGTTGGGTGCCTCGCGCGTGATCATCACGTCATGAACGTGGCTCTCCCGCAGCCCGGCACCGGTAATGCGCACGAAACGTGCGCGTTCCTGAAGGTCCGAAATGGTCGCCGCACCGACATAGCCCATGGCGGCACGCAGACCGCCGACCATCTGGTGCAACACGGGTGCAATCGGCCCCTTGTAAGGTGTCTGGCCCTCGATGCCCTCGGGCACCAGCTTCTGGGTGTCCTCGACTTCCTTCTGGAAATAGCGGTCGGCCGAGCCGGCCCCCATCGCCCCGACCGAGCCCATGCCGCGGTAGGATTTGTAGGACCGGCCCTGATACAGGAAGACCTCGCCGGGGCTTTCGTCCGTGCCGGCGAACATCGAACCCATCATGGCGCAGGAGGCCCCGGCCGCGATGGCCTTGGCCAGATCGCCCGAATATTTGATGCCGCCGTCAGCGATCACCGGCGCGCCCGACGCCTTGGCCGCCCGGACCGCCTCCATGATCGCGGTCAACTGGGGTACACCGACACCCGCGACGATGCGGGTGGTGCAGATGCTGCCGGGGCCGATGCCGACCTTCACCGCGTCGGCGCCGGCGTCGATCAGGGCGCGGGCGGCGTCATGGGTGGCGACATTGCCGGCGATGATCTGGATGCGGTTGGACTCGCGTTTGATGCGCTCGACCACGCGGCTGACCTGGATCGAGTGTCCGTGGGCGGTGTCGATCACGACCACGTCCACACCGGCCTC
>CANMXH010000124.1 GCA_947501315.1 Caulobacteraceae bacterium
AGCTCTCGTGCTTCGCCCAGGTTGATCGTGTGTAGGGGGCCGAGCCCCATCTCACGCACTCGGCCGTTCATCCGATAGCGAAACAGCCAAGACTTGCTGGCCGGGCCGCGCACTTGGAGAATCAGACCGTGGCCGTCGAGGTATAGGCCCGGCTTGTTGTTTCTCTGGACTCCCAGAGCGGTAAGACGGCCCATCAGGGACGCCCCGGCTCATGGGCGATTGCCCGGAGAAGGAAAGGAAAGGGCAAAAGCATTTTCGGATCGTGCATCGGACTCCGGGAATCCAACTCTCAATAGTGAGCTCTTACCCTTACGGCTACCCCCTCAGTTGGTGTGCACTGAACTGGTCAAAGCTGAACTTCATTGTTCAGTGCAGCTGAGCGGTTAAGCGCGCAGTGCTCAGAAAAATATATCATATTTAGCCGCATTGGACTGCGCTGAATTTCAGCAGAGTCTGGCTGCGTCTCCGCCAGACCTTCCGGGACATCCGCCGGACCCCGTAAAGCGCAAGTCTGTCCAGATCGGGTTTTCGGCTCAACCCCGGGGGTCACGTCCAAGGTTGCGAGGGGCCATCTCAACACATAGCCGCCGAAGCAATCTCACCGTCGCATCAGTTTGGTCTTGCAGATTGATGTGACACAAAAACCGGACGCCCAGATCGTTTCCACACCGCCACACGGTCTCCGCCTGCTGGCAGGACCCATCTCGCCCGATCACATAGAATGACTCAGGCAGAGGCACGGGAAACGAAAGTCGAAGCCGGGAGCCGGCGTAGCTCTCGTCACTGATGAGAGCGGCGAGCGTAAAGGATTTGGGGCCAAAGACGATCTGGCAGGTGCGAAAACAACTCTGCCGGAACGCGAGGCGGCGCTGCAATGCCTGATGTCGATCTGTTGACGCCTGTAGCATAGGGGGAGGCTACGTCCCGACACTTGCAGTCGCCTTAAACGATCAGGTTAAAACTTGATAAAAATAACATGGTTCTCCCGGTCGATCGGTAAATGGCGAACAGTGGATGACCTCTATCGGCGCGGTGACACCTCGTCCCCTCGACCCCCTCGCGAATTGCCCGTTCATGTGTCAGTCCTTGAGCCCGGGCCTGCGTCCGGCTTACAAGAAGCGGGATGGCCATCGAACTCATACCGCTGGACCCGCTTGAGCGCGGTTACCTGAGCGTTCTGCGTATTCGTTCGGTTATCGTGTGGCTGACACTGTCGGCCATTGCCGCAGCCGCGGACGCCAGCCTGCATGGGCGCTTCGGCATCCCCTTCGGGCTCTTCGCCGGCCTCACCTTCGGATGGGGCGTCATCACGGTGGTCTTTCTCGTCCCGGGTCGCTGGCGTCGCTGGGGCTATGCCTTTACCGACAGGGAACTCCACGTCGCCCGCGGGTGGCTCATGCGGCGACACACCGTCGTGCCGGTTTCGCGCGTGCAGCACATCGATGTCAGCCAGGGCCCGCTCGAGCGCAGCGCCGGGGTTGCGACGCTCAGCCTCCATACGGCCGGGACTGAACAGAACCTCGTTATCCTCCCGGGCATAAAGCGCGAGCGGGCCGAGGAAATCCGGGATGTGATCCGCAGCCGTATCAGCGACGCACCCTGGTGAGCGAAACGCATACGCAACCACCTGAAGAGGTTCTGCCGCCACGCCGCCTCGACCCCCGCACGGTCCTGATCAGAGCGCTTCCGGGCCTGCCCTCCGCCATTTTCGCCGTGCCGGTTGTATTGGCCGCGTCGCGCGGGGGAGGACTGACGCTCGCCCTCGCTGTCATGATTGCGGCCCTGCTGATGGGAGTTGCGCTCATCGCGGGCTGGCTGAGCTGGCGCATGTTCACCTATCAGGTACTGCCGGATCAGCTGGTGATCTCCCGAGGAATCATCAATCGGTCGCGCCGGTCGATCCCCGCCCAACGCATCCAGGATGTCTCGATCAAACAGGGTGTGCTGGCGCGCCTGATCGGACTGGCCGAGGTCCGCATCGAGACCGGCGGCGGCGAGAAGGACGAAGGTCGCCTCGATAGCGTCAGCCTCGCTGAAGCCCATCGGCTTCGCGAGCTCCTTCGCGGCATGAGCCGGGCCGCGGCGGCCCCCGCTACAGTCACTCCTCTGAGCAGCGACGCTGACGAGCCCATCCTGTTTCGGCTGGGGTTCGGACGTCTGCTGTTTTTCGGGCTGTTCAGGTTCTCGCTCCTCTGGATCGCCGCCATTCTCGGTGCCGGCCAATACCTCGATCAGGCGCTGGACCCTGACCGGGATCAGTGGGCGCAGGTCTGGGACCTCGCCGAACAGGAACTGCTTCCGCGGCTCAGTCTGGCGTTCGCCCTTGGCGCGACGGGTGTGGCCATCGGGCTTGGACTGATGGCCGGGGTCATCCGGACGATCCTGCAATACTATGGCTTCAAGCTCTCCCTTGCCGAAGGCCGGTTCCGATATAGTCGCGGGCTTCTCACGCGGAGCGAGGTGGTGGTCGCCCGGCGGCAGATCCAGCTTGGCCTTGTCGAATGGGGGCTGCTGAGCGGTGCGCTCGGCTGGTGCGCCTTCAAGGTCCAGACCCTCGGAGGCAGCGACCACGTCTCTGGCCGCCAGGAGCTTGCGCCGTTCGCCAGGGCCTCCGAGGTCCAACCGCTCATCGCCCTGGCCGGGCTACCCGGCTTTGACCGGTCCGGACTCAGACCTGTTTCCTCCTGGCATAACCGGATCGCGCTCATCGGCTTTGTGGCAATCCCGGCGTTGATCCTGGCCGTCGCGGCCCTGTGGTTTCCGCTCGCCGGTCTTCTCCTGCTCACCCTGCCCCTGCCGCTGGCCGTGGCGCTCTTGCGACGTCGGCACCATCGCTATGCGCTGGCGGAAACCAGTTTGCTGGTCAGTCGGGGTGTACTGAAGCGACGGGAGTGGACGGTTCCCTATGGCAATATCCAGTCCGTCACCCTCCGGCGTGGGCCTTTGCAACGACGGATGGGGGTCACGTCCGTAAGGATCGATACGGCAGGTGGAAGCGGGCTCAACGGCCCCCACATCCATGACCTGGTGCACGGGGATGCGACGGAGCTGGTGCGCCAGCTGATTGAACGCGTGGAAGCCGCCCGGGCATCCACGAGCCAAGGGCCGGGCAGCCGCACCGGGCCTTGATTGCCGCGCGTGCCGCTCAGTGCACGGGTCCTGATGTGCACCGGGGCACGACCCAAGGTGACCTGCCCCGGAGACTTTCCGCCGCGCGGCGCGGGAGTCCGGCTCTTGAAAGGACGGATCGAATGAAGCGATCACGGTTCACGAGAGAGCAGATCATCGGGATACGGCGGGGGAACGACTTCGGTGCCGCGGCGGCGGCGCAGGCGCGTGAACAAGGCTGAACGATCTGGACTTTTGCCCCAAGGATTCCGGGCGGTTGTGCTCTCCCGAAAAGGGAGCAAATCCGGGCCTTTGTCCTAGTTCACCAGCCGGGTCCCGCTCGCACCCATACCGCCGGCATTCGGGCCAACGCCGTTGGGGACCGGTACGTCGCTGCCGTCATAGTCGGCATTGATGCGAATCCTCGCAGTGCCGTTCGAAATGACCTGTTTCGCGACAATGACCGTCCAGGCACTGTCCTCGGCCGCAACGCCGTTGCCGGTGACCTGAAGAAATCCGTTGCGGACATAGACGACCCCGAGGAGTCGCTCGACCTTTTCCCCCGGTAGGATGATGTTCGGCGAGCCGCCCCCGACCGTTGCCATGACCATGCCTGCATAGGGCCCGCTCTTGCGGCCGACCAGGTTCACTCTGGCGAACTGGCCATTAAAATCGGGATCCGAGCCGTGATTAAAGAAGAGGAAGACGTCTTCTCCCTCCAGTCGTGCGCGACCCTGCAATACTAAATTCTTCCGGAAGAAGTGATCGCCGGGCTTTAGTATCACCCTCGTATTGTATCCGATCTGGATAGGCCGACAATGAATGCCGGGTTCGAAATAGTACGTGCCGCCATCTTCAAATTTCATGGGGTTAATTTGTCCGTTTCCGGTGAAGGGGCATCCATCCAGGCTGGGGAAACTCATGGAGGCGAACGGGTCCACAATTTCGGCGGCTCCCTGCCCCGGTGTCGGCGTCATGCCCCCGCCGATTGCCGTCAGCCTGGACTGAATCTTGCGGCCCTCGATCTGCGCCGTGCCCTGGGGTGGGTCCTGGACCTTGATCTTCGCGTTGGAGTGAATGCCACAGTCCGGGGCCATGATGCGGGAGCTGCCCAACACATCAATCATCAGGCCGGTCGTCCCGGTCCCAAGGACACAGAGGGGAGTCTTCCCGACGGATACCGCAGTGGCCAACGCCTCGAACCGCCATCCGCCCGGCGGCAGCATATTGGCGAAAAAAGAGATGCGGTGACCCTCAAGCCTCACCTGGATCGCGCGCTGCTCGTCCTGTTCAATCACCTCGTATGCGGCCTCGACCGTCGGCGCGTCGACCCATTGGCTCAGTTGCGCCTCGACAAAGGCCTCGGCGCGCCCACGGGCCACGGCTTCATCCGCCGCCAGGCCAAGGGTGGGGGCTGCGGCCAAGGCCGCCGCGTCAGCAATGGCCTGGAGCCGGGACTGGGCTGTCGTGACGGCAGCAAGATCAATCGCGCCGACGCTCAACATGGCGACCGCCGGAACGGCCAGGGCGAATTTCAGGGCGATGGAGCCCCGGGTCTCGCGCAGAAGCCGCTGCACCAGGTCCAGCGCCCGACGTCGAAGACCGGGGATCATGAGGGCCTCGCGCTGGCGCTTGGGATGCGCAAGACATCGACGGCAGGATAACCCGGCCGGTTCAGGTCCAGCCGCCCGGTCACGAGCGCGAACAGCCGGCGGCGCATACCTCCGCTCCCGGACCGCAAATCCTCAAGAGCTGTCATCAGAGCAGCCGGCAGATGGCCCGGGGGAGCATAGATGGAAGGCATGGGCTCTCCCGGATTTCCCAAAGCGAACTGACAATGTGTCGATTCAAGCCACTCAGTCGTCTTCAGCTTTTCACAGCAGGCCTGTAACCGGCGATTCGGGCAAGTCTGCGCAGTCGCGACGCCTTGCCTCACAGGGCCGGGTCGCGACGGTTCGATGAACGCCGGCCAGACCCTCCGGAGCAACCCGGGGCCCGTAAAGCGCAGGATTGCCCCGATCCGGACGTTTCAACCGAGCCCGGGGATGCCTCCTTCGCGCGCCGCCTTTGCAGGGGCTGCAGGGCGGTGCCCCGAGTTCGGGGACTTCAGCGGTGGATCACGGGCGTGTCGACGAGGGACAGCGGCGGGTGTCCCCGTCAGCCCCGCCGACCGGCGATCTGACCCGGATCAGAGGGTCAGCCACGCCAGGTGGGTGAGGGCGGCGGCCAGGGTCAGGATCATGGCCACTGCTGTGCGCGGGCCGGCGACCAGGCTGGAGACCGGCTGGGCGGGAAAGGCCATGGCATGGGTCAGGGCCACCATCTTGTACTCATGGGCCCGCAGGAAGGCCGCATTGGTCGAGAGCACCATCATGTCGCGGCGGCTGCGATAGCGCATCAGGCCGACCAGGCTCCAGCCCGGGTCCGGGGGGACATTGAGCGGGTCCACATAGGCCGAAACCTTGCGGCAGGTCAGCAGGGGCACGCCGCCGCCGGCAATCAGCGTCGGGGCGAAGACCGAGAAATAGTGTTTCATCAGGTCTGTGCCGCTGCGGGTCTTGCCCGAGACCGGGTCGATCGCCGGGTCCGTCCGTATACGGATCAGGTTGCACATGATGAACTCGCGGCCGTCATCCTTCTCGAGGAAGCGTCGGATCACGGCCATGTCATTGAGGCCCTCGGGCCAGAGGGCCTCGGCCCGGGCCATGAAAGCCTCGATCTCATGCGGCCGCAGCGGGCCGCGCCAGTTGTCGTACCAGAGCCGAAAAATGGCATAGAGGCCCGCGGCCAGAGCCCAGCCCATCCAGGGGTGAAAACTCATCAGGACCTCAGTTCGACCAGGTCACATAGGTGTCGCCCTGACGGATCGGCTCCTCGCCGGTCCGGTCAACCCCGACCGGTGCCTCGACCAGGGCCGGCCACATCGGCGCCATCTGGGTGGCGTCATGGGCCTGCAGCTCTGCCTTCAGCCTGGCGACGATCTCGGGCCGGCTGGCCGCCAGGTTGGTCTGTTCGGTCGGATCGTTGGCCAGGTCGTACAGCCAGACACGCGCGGGCCGGTCGAGCACCTGCAGTTTCCAGTCACCCGAGCGCACCACACGGTAGCCGCCCGAACGCCAGAACAGGGATTCATGCGGCCGTCCGGCCCTGTCGCCGGCCAGGAAGGGTGCCAGGTCGACGCCGTCCATCCGCCGGTCCGTCGGCAGGGTCGCTCCGGCCGCGGCCGCCGACGTCGCGAAGATGTCGAAATGGGAGACCGGCTCTGCCAGCCGCGTGCCGGCCGGAATCCGTGCGGGCCAGTTCATGTAATAGGGCACACGGATCCCGCCCTCGAAGAAGGTCAGCTTCCAGCCCCGGAACGGCTTGTTGATGTTCGGCAGGCCGACATAGTTGGCCCCGCCGTTGTCGCTGCTGAAGACCACCAGGGTGTTGTCGTCGAGCCCCTGGGCCTTCAGCTCGTTCATGATCCGGCCGACGCCGCGGTCCAGGGCCACGACCATCGCCGCATAGACACGTTCACGGTGGTTGGTGATGTGCGAGAGGGCGTCGTAGTCGGACTTGAGGGCCTGCAAGGGCGTATGCGGCGCATTATAGGCCAGATACATGAAGAACGG
>CANMXH010000125.1 GCA_947501315.1 Caulobacteraceae bacterium
CGGTCACAGGACGCCAGCAGCAACAGGCCCAGCGAAAGGCCGATCAAACGTCTCATGGCCATCCTCATTGAAGCCGGGGCTTCGACCGCATCACGCCGCGGTCCGGCTGTCCACTGTCAGGGCAGGTTGGCGATGACGTGCAGCCATCCCGACATCTGGCCGAAGTCGACCAGCTCGAACACCGGGATCGCCACCAGGAACATCAGTCCGTCGCGGATTGTCGTCAGAAACAGGTCCGGCCGGATGGTCAGCAGCTCCTCATCGCGCCAGAGCGAGGGGCGCGGCCAGAAACGCGGTGTGCGGGCCTTGTAGGCGGCATAGACGGCTCCGAACTCCTGCTCGAGAAAAGCCTCCTCACGCCGGACCGTCATGTAGAAGACCGCCATGGCGGCGAGGACGAAGCCGAGGCCGATGGTGACACTGCCACTCTGCGCACCGATCCCGAAGGCCCCGATGTAGCTGAAGACATAGAGGGGATTGCGCGTGATGGAATAGGGCCCGCGGTCGACGATCTCGGCCTTCTTGCGGCCTCCGATATACAGCGAGCACCAGGCCCTGCCGACGATCGAAAAAACCATGGCGACGAGGCCGGCCGACTCCACGTGCTCGTGCCACTCGCCGTCGATGCCGCCGATGGACTGGGTGACCGACGCCAGACCTACCAGCCCCACAAGGGCCAGGAGGACGGCCAGCTTGCGGATTCGCTGCACCGTGGAAAGGTCCAGGGCCGGACGATGTGTCGCTGTCATGAAACCGTCTCCATTCGGCGCAACAGACGACCGAAACGTGACGAATTCAAGTAGGATTTGTGCGACCGGCAGTAGCGCCGGTGACGGGATGGGCTCTAGCGATCCAGGTTGCGATCCAGGGCCCTGAAGGCCGCGATCGAAAGTTCGGTCGCACTGATGAAGACCGAGGGCGTGATCTTCTCGAAATCATCCGACGGCCGATGATAGTCGGGATGGTAGTTCACACCCAGATAAAGGAACGGCACCTGGGCCCTGTAGAAGGCTGCGTGGTCCGAGGCCTCGACCCAATTGTCCTCGCCGGTGTCCTGCGGCGTGTCCTTGCCGAAGGCCAGGGCGACCGCACCATTGGCCGGAAGGCCTTCCAGGATCGGCCGGAAGTTCGGGTGCTGGTAGGTGCCCGTAACCCACAGCTTGCCGTCGGTCTCGGCCCGCGCCGTCATGTCGAAATTCAGGTTCATGGTGATCGCTTCGAGCGGCATCGGCGGGGCCTCGACAAAATGCCGGGCGCCCAGCAGCCCGCGCTCCTCGCCATCCAGGGCCACGATCAGCACGCTGTGCTCCGGGGCCTGACGCTTCAGATCGGCCGCAAGGGCCAGCATGGTGGCGACGCCCGAGGCATTGTCATCGGCCCCGTTGAACACCTGACCCTCGGCATTGACGCCGACATGGTCATAGTGGGCGGTCACGACGATATAGCGGTCGGCGACGCGGGTGCCGGGGATCATGCCGATGATGTTGACGCCATTGAAGGTCCGGGGCCCGGAGCGGGTGCGACCCTGCATTTCCCAGGGCTGCAGCCGGCCCATTGGCGGGGCGCTGACGCCCAGCCCCTCCAGCCGGCCGACGATATAGTTGCGCGCCATCTCCCCGCCCGGCGCGCCGGTGTCGCGGCCCTGCATGGCATCGGCGGAGAGGATTCGCACATCCTCCAGCAACTGGACGTGCATCGCCGACGGCGCCGGCGCAGACGTCGCGGCGGGCGGCGTCGAATCCGATCCGAACAGGCTCCCGCAGGCCGAAAGCAGCAGGGCACCACCGAGGGCGCTGGACAGGGCGAGCAGGCGGGCGTGCGACATGGAAGCTCCTCAAGGTCGATTTCAGGCTAGCAGGCCGGGCTCGGGACGTCAGCTTAACGTCCCGTCATGGCGAAACAAAAGGTGTGCGCCCGGCCCGTTGCGAGCTCCCGGCCAAGGCTCGATAGTAACTCGACGGAGGAGGGATACATGAAACGACTGGCGATCGCCGCTGCAACTGCGGTCCTGATCTTCACCGCGGCACCGTCGACGGCCCAGGAAGCGCCGCCCACAAACGCCCGCCCATCGTTGCTCGAACGCGCGGTCAATGCAGTCCATGTCAGCAGCTTTGACGTCTACGGACCCGGCCAGAGCCACGCCATCGTAGAATCCACCGTCCAGGGGGGCCGGGCGCTGCGGGTCGACGTCGCGACGGCCGGCACCAACATCTGGGATGTCGGCGCGGGATCGGCGACGACCAGGCCCGTTCGAAACGGCGACGTCCTGTTGCTGGCCGTCTGGCTGCGGGCCGAGCGCTTGCCCGCGGGGGCCCAGACCGCGCGCGTCAACGTTCGCCTGCAAGACGCCGCCGCGCCCTATGCCGAGATCGGCAGCGCCGAGGTCATGGTCGGGTCAGAGTGGAAGATGTACTTCGCCCAAGCGGTTGCGACGCGCGACTATTCCCCGGGCGCGGCCGCCGCGACAATCCAGCTGGCCTCGGCCAGTCAGACGATCGACCTCGGTCCGGTCTTCATCCTCGACTTCGGCCCGGACTACGACCGTTCGTCCCTGCCGACCAACTAAGTCGATTTCGGTCCAGTATCGCCCCGGTTTGCGCGTGGCCCCCGCCTGACCGCTGATGCTACAGGTGAAGGCCCGCCAACCGCCCGATTCCCGATGACCGAAACACCGATCCCGGACCTGAGCGAGGCCGAAGCCGAGACGGAACTGGCTCGCCTCTCGGCAGAGCTGGCGCGTCACGACGCCCTCTATCACGGGCAGGACGCCCCCGAGATTTCCGACGCCGACTACGACGCCCTCAAGCGACGGGCCCTTGAGATCGAGGACCTGTTCCCCGACCTGACCCGCCCCGCCTCACCGTCGCAGGTGGTCGGCGCCGCCGCCTCCAGCCAGTTCGCCCCGGTGCGCCACGGCGTGCCCATGCTGTCGCTCGACAACGCCTTTTCAGCGGAAGAGGTGACCGACTTCGTCGCCCGCATCCGCCGCTTCCTGAAACTGCCGGTCGATGAAGCCGTGGCCTTTGTCGGTGAGCCCAAGATCGACGGGCTCTCTGCCAGCCTGCGCTACGAGAACGGCGTGCTGGTCACCGGCGCGACGCGCGGCGACGGCCGGACCGGCGAGGACGTCACCGCCAATCTGCGCACCATCGCCGACATCCCCCAGACCCTGTCCGGCTCGGGCTGGCCCGACGTCATCGAGGTCCGTGGCGAGGTCTATGCCCCCAACGACGCCTTTGACGCCTTCAACGCCGCGGCCGAGGCCGACGGCCAGCGCACCTATGCCAATCCGCGCAATTTCGCCGCCGGCTCCCTGCGCCAGAAGGACCCGGCGATCACGGCCAAACGGCCCCTGCGGTTCTTCGCCTATGCCTGGGGCGAGACCTCGATCGCCTTCGCTGAAACGCAAGCCGACGCCCTCAAGGCACTGAAAGACTGGGGCTTTCAGGTCAACGTCCGGTCCCGTCGCGTCGAGGACGCCGCCGGCCTGCAAGACCTCTACGCCGAACTGGAGCGCGACCGCGCCAGCCTCGGCTATGACATCGACGGCGTGGTCTGCAAGGTCGACCGGCTGGACTGGCAGGCCCGCCTCGGCTTCGTCGCCCGCACGCCCCGCTGGGCCATCGCCCGCAAATTCCCGGCCCAGCAGGCGACGACGGTGCTGGAGGGCATCGACATCCAGGTGGGCCGGACGGGGTCGCACACCCCCGTCGCGCGGCTGCATCCCGTCACTGTCGGCGGCGTGGTCGTGCGCAACGCCACCCTGCACAATGCCGATGAGATCGCCCGGCTGGACGTGCGCCTCGGCGACACCGTCACCCTGCAAAGGGCCGGAGACGTCATCCCCCAGATCCTCGGCGTGGTCGACGCCGACCGCCCGGACCGGGGCGAGCCGTGGGACTTCCCCCACCTCTGCGCCTGCCCGCTTAAGACAGCGCTGGTGAAGGAGACCAATGCCTCCGGTGTCGAGAGTGTCGTCCGCCGCTGCACCGGCGAGTTGGCCTGCCCGTTCCAGCGCATCGAACACCTCAAGCATTTCTGCAGCCGCCGCGCCTTCGATATCGAGGGTCTGGGCGAGAAACAGCTGACCGCCTTCCATGAACGCGGCTGGATCAGCCAGCCCGCCGACATCTTCCGCCTCGCCCGCGATGCGGAGAAGCTCGATGCCCTGCGCGCCGAGGACGGCTATGGCGAGACCAGCGTCGGCAACCTGGTCGCCGGCATCGACGCCCGCCGCATCATCAGCCTCGACCGCTTCATCTATGGCCTCGGCGTGCGCGACATCGGCGAACAGACCTCCATCGTCCTGGCCCGCGCCCTCGAGACCTGGCCCGCCTTCGAGGCCGCCTGCGTCGCCGCGGCCGACGGCATCCCGAGCGAGGACTGGGTCCGGCTGAACGAGGCCCCGGCCGTGTCGCCGCGCGTGGTCGCCACCCTCGCCGAGGCTTCACCGACCGCTGCGGACCCGTGGCCCGAAGCCCCCATCGACCAGAAGATCGCCCTCGCCTTCCCCGGCCTCGCCGCTCCCGCCCGTCGCGGGCTCGCAACCCTGGCCGACGACTGGGCCGGACTGGTCCGGCTGGCCGCTATCGCCCGCGACGAAGGCCCGTCCGAAGGCCTCGGCCAGATTGCCGGCGTGTCCGGCGTCGGCCCGGTTGCCGCCCGGGCGCTGGCCCTGTTCTTCCGCGAGACCCACAACCGCGCCATGGTCGACGCCCTCGTCGCCGAGATGACCAACATCGAGGACGCAGAACGCCCGAAGACGGACACCCGCGTCGCTGGCAAGACCGTTGTCTTCACCGGAGCCCTCGAACGCTTCACCCGCGACGAGGCCAAGGCCCGGGCCGAAGCGCTCGGGGCCAAGGTCTCGGGCTCGGTGTCGAGGAAGACCGACTATCTGGTCGCCGGCCCCGGCGCCGGCTCCAAGATGGCCGATGCGCTCAAACACGGCGTCACGGTCCTGACCGAGGACGAGTGGCTGGCCCTGATCGGCGGTTAGCGGTTCAGCGACCCCCGCGCCGCCTCGGCATAGCGGTGGCCGGAGGCGGCACCCTTCGGGAACACCGCCTCGATCCGCGCCAGATCATCGGCCGTCAGCACCAGATCGGCCGCCGCAGCGTTCTCTTCCAGCGTCCGGATACGGCGCGTCCCGGGGATCGGCACCAGTGTCTCGCCCTGCGCCAGCACCCAGGCCAGGGCCAGCTGCGCGGCGGTCACGCCCCTGTCCGCCGCAATGGCCGCGACGGCATGGACCAGGTCGATGTTCTTCTGGAAATTCTCGCCCATGAAACGCGGGTTGGAGCGACGGAAATCACCCTCGGCCAGGTCGTCGATCGACTGGATCTCGCCTGACAGAAAGCCCCGGCCCAGCGGGCTGTAGGGCACGAAACCGATGCCCAGTTCATCGCAGGTGGCGAACAGTTCGTCCTCGGGCTCGCGGCTCCAGAGCGAATATTCGGTCTGCAGGGCTGTGATCGGATGTTCGGCATGGCCCCGCCGCAGGGTCGCCGGCGAGGCTTCCGACAGGCCGAGGAAGCGGACCTTGCCCTCCTTCACGAGCTCGCCCATCGCCCCGACGGTCTCCTCGATCGGCGTGTTCGCATCGACCCGGTGCAGATAGTAGAGATCGACGTGGTCCATCCCCAGCCGCTTCAGGCTGCCCTCGATGGCGCGGCGCACATTGGCCGGCGAGCCGTCAACGGTCAGGGCGGTGCGCTCGGCATTGTAGCCGATGCCGAATTTGGTCGCGACGAAAGCCTTGTCGCGGCGGTCGGCCAGTGCCTTGCCGATCTGGGTTTCGTTGATGTGCGGTCCGTACATCTCGGCCGTGTCGAGGAAGGTGACGCCCAGTTCCAGCGCACGATGGATCACCGTTGTCGCCTCGGTCTCTTCCAGACCCTGGCCATAGAAGGCCGCCATACCCATGCAGCCGAGGCCGATGGCCGAGACTTCGGGGCCGGCCTTGCCGAGACGACGGGTTTTCATGGGCGTATTCCTGTCAGTAGATGGGCTGAGGTCGGGGCCCCGACCGACTTCCACAAGGTCAGAGCGGCGCGGCCTGCGCCTTCAGCCAGTCCAGCACCTCGCCGTCCAGCAGCGGACCGACCTTGGCCAGCACCTCGGCGTGATAGGCGTCGACATAGGCCCGCTCGTCCGGAGTCAGCCGATCCACATCAATCAGCTTGCGGTCCAGCGGTGCCAGGGTCAGTTGCTCGAAACCGTGCATAGGCCGCTCACCGCCCGGGATCGGCGTCGGCGGCGTGACCACCTGCAGGGTCTCGATCCGGATGCCCCAGTGGCCCTCGCGATAGTAGCCGGGCTCGTTGGACAGGATCATCCCGGTCAGCAGGGGCTGGGTGTTGCCGGCCTTGGCGATCCGCTGCGGTCCCTCGTGGACACCCAGATAGGAGCCGACGCCATGGCCGGTGCCGTGGTCATAGTCATGGCCCGCCATCCACAGCGGCAGGCGCGCCATGGCATCCAGCTGGGAGCCTGTGGTGCCGACCGGGAAACGCACCACCGCCATGGCGATATGGCCCTTGAGCACCAGGGTGAACATGCGCCGCTGGTCGGCCGTCGGCTCGCCGACGGCCATGGTGCGGGTCACATCGGTCGTGCCGTCCAGATACTGGCCGCCGCCGTCGACGAGCAGCAGACTGCCCTCCTCCATCCGGCGGATGGTGCGGGTCACCGGCTTGTAGTGCGGCAGGGC
>CANMXH010000126.1 GCA_947501315.1 Caulobacteraceae bacterium
AGGGAAGGCTAACCGGCCCGGGTCGCAAGGCCATAGGGGATTTCCGCCCTCGGCCCGCGCACGGCCGAACCGTCTTCACGGCTTGAGCAGCGACAAGAGGCCCACAGCCACGGTGAGGCCGCCGAGCCCGAGAGACAGGGGCACGCGCAGCGCCAGCCAGCCACCGGGCGTCAGACCCGCCGCCCTTAGCCGAAGGTCCACGAGCAGGCTGGCCCCGATGGCGAGGCCCAGAAAAATCAGGGACGGGCCGGGCGAGGTCCCTCCGGTGGCCCATGGCCACGCGCTTGCAAGGGCCAACAGGGACGGCACCACAGCCGCGACCCAGGCCCAGGTCGGGGTTCGGGTGCCCCCCATCGCCGCCAATCCCCACCACAAGCCGCCGAGGAAGCTGAAGATCAAGGCCGCATAGGCATAGCCGAGGCTCAGCGCCGCGAACCAGATATCAGCCCCACCCATCAACAAGGCGGCCACGACCAGCACCTGCGGTATCAGTCCGGCCAGCCCCAGCGCCCGGGCAGCAAACGGCAGGGTCGGCGGTGCCTCCGGCTCAGTAGGCCGGGTCATGATGTGCAGGGCCTGAGCTGTCGCGTCGAACCTTGAACGCGCCGGTCTGCGCGATCCCGGGACGGATCGTGACGGCCGCTCACCTCACCCCCGCCCGCGATACGTCGGCACGCCCTGGTCGGGCAGCCACAGCCCCTCGGGGGCCACGCCCGTCTGCCAGAAGACGTCGATCGGGATGCCGCCGCGGGGATACCAGTAGCCGCCGATACGCAGCCATTTCGGTTGCAGCAGGTCGGCGATCCGCCGGCCGATGGCGACGGTGCAGTCCTCATGGAAGGCCCCGTGGTTGCGAAAGGCGGTCAGGTACAGTTTCAGGCTCTTGGACTCGACCAGCCAGTCGCCCGGCGCATAGTCGATGACGATATGGGCGAAGTCCGGCTGGCCCGTCACCGGGCACAGGCTGGTGAACTCCGGGACCGTGAACCGGGCAAGGTAGAGGGTCCCCGGATGGGGGTTGGGCACCCGCTCCAGCTCGGCCGTTTCGGGGCTGGTGGGCTGGACGGTGTGCTGGCCGAGCAGGCTCAGGCCTGAGGTGTCGGTGGTCATGGCGGGGATGTAGCGGGTTCGGCCTTCGGCGTCATCCGGGTGGTTGGTGATTGGTGGTTGGTGATCGGTGGCCCCCTGCCGGCGGAAGGGCGGCACGGACCGCGCCCTCGCACAGGCGGCGGCCAGCCACCAATCACCAACCACCCATCATTCTCTTCCAGTTGCCTTCCCCGGCGACACCCCGCTATCCGTAGCGAAAGACAACCCGGGGACACGCCATGACCATTCCGACCTCTCTGCAACACGGCCTGAAGCTGCCGGTGATAGCCGCGCCGATGTTCCTGGTCTCCGGGCCGGATCTGGTGGTCGAGACCTGCAATGCCGGCGTGATCGGCACCTTCCCGTCGCTGAACCAGCGCACCACCGAGGGCTATCGGGAGTGGCTGCACGAGATCAAGGCGCGCCTGAACCCCGACGCGGCCGCCTTTGGCGTCAACCACATCGTCCATCCGACCAATCCGCGCCTGATGGCCGACATGATGGTTTCGGTCGAGGAGAAGGTGCCGCTGATCATCACCTCGCTCGGTGCCGTCCGCGATGTGGTCGAGGCCGTGCACGGCTATGGCGGGGTGGTCTTCCACGACATCGCCAATGTCCGCCACGCCCGCAAGGCGGCCGAGAGCGGTGTCGACGGCCTGATCCTCGTGGCCAACGGCGCGGGCGGCCACGCCGGGGTGGTCAATCCCTTCGCCCTGTTGGAGGAAGTGCGGTCCTTCTACGACGGGACGATCATTCTGTCCGGCTGTCTGTCGACCGGCAGCGATGTGGCGGCGGCGATCATGATGGGTGCCGACTTTGCCTATATGGGCACCCGCTTCATCTCGACCACGGAGTCGATGGCCCAGGCGGAATACAAGCAGATGATCGTCGAATCCGGTGCCTCGGACATCACCTATACTCCGGCGGTCTCGGGCATTCCGGCCAATTTCCTGACCCCCTCGCTGATCGCCAACGGCATCGACCCCAAATCCCTGCCCGAGCACAAGCTCGACATGGCCGAAGAGGCCAAGGCATGGAAGACCGTCTGGTCCGCCGGTCAGGGCTCGGCCGGGGTCCGGGACGTCCTGCCCACGGCAGAACTTGTTCACCGGTTGACGGACGAGTTCGCCCAGGCTTGCAGTAATTTCGACAAGAAGCGGATCTAGGCTTTCCGCTTCTCCAGCAAAGCGATCCATTTATGCGCGGCACACTGACGACGGCCACGGCTCTCGCGATCGCCTGTCTGGCCGGGGCCCCGGAGGCCGCGGCCCAGGGCACGGCTGCCCTCGCCGAGGCGGGTCGTTGGTCATTCGTTGTCGGTGCCGGCACGGACAACCGGTCCAAGGGTATCTCGAAATCCGGCGGTGAAGCCTTCGGGTGGGGCCACGCCGAATGGGAGAATGGCTCGGGACGCTTTTACGCGGGGTCGGGATTTCAGACGATCAAGAGCGCCAGCGGCGCTCACCTCGAAGGGGAGATCGGGGCCGGCCTGCGGCCCGAGTTCGCCGGTTTCGACCTGGACCTGAACATCACCCATAAATTCCAGGTCGATGCTGCCTCGACCTTTGATGATAACCCGTGGGAAATGACCGCCGACGTCAAGCGCTCGATCGGCCCCGCAAGTGGCCGTCTGCGACTGCAATACTCGCCCGACGGTATGGGCGGAACCGAGGCATGGACCTGGATCGAGGCCCGGGCCGGCTGGGAGTTCACCCGTCGCCTGCAGGGCACGGCTGCAATCGGCCGGCGGGAACAGGACAACAACCTCGACTATGTGGCCTGGAACGCCGGACTCACCTATGCCCTGACCAACGCCCTGGAGGGCCAGTTGCGCTACTACGCCACGGATGTCGATGTGCCGGGCGAGCAGTATGGGGACAGGTGGGTCGCCAGACTCAGCATCGCCTTCTGATAACCTCTGCCCCGACCTCGCTTTTCCCGTCGGGCTGCCCATCTGTGAGTGATGAGCAGTCATCGCCCCACGACCCTGGAACGCGCCTATGCACTGGCGCGCAGCGGCAGTTGCCGGACGGTCAGCGAGATCAAACAGGCGCTTCAGGCCGAAGGATTCGAGCGGATCCAGGATTCCCTGTACGGCCCGACCCTCACGGCGGCCCTGCGCAAGCTCTGCCAGGAACATCACATCGCCGCCCCGGAGGACGAGACTGTCGAATCGCCGCACCTGCCGCCCGCTTGATTTTGACGCAACGCCAGTCCAAAAGCGTGAAGTCGAGCTCTCTGCGAAACGCCACCCTCTGCTTTCGCACTGAGGTCTAGCCGCTCCTTTCAGACCCGACAGACCGCAGGGGCTTTTCCCTGTGGTCAACTGCTAGCGGAGGTCCTGAAAATGGCTACCGGCACTGTGAAATGGTTCAACTCCACCAAGGGCTACGGCTTCATCCAGCCTGACGACGGCGGCAAGGACGTTTTCGTCCACATCTCGGCCGTCGAACAAGCGGGCCTGCGCGGCCTGGATGAAAACCAGAAGGTTTCCTACGAAATCGAGCGCGACAAGCGTTCGGGCAAGGAATCGGCTGGTCAGCTGAAGACCGAAGGCTGAGTTCACGCACCCTTCCCGGGTGCATGATTTCGACGGCGGCGGGGGCCAGGGCCTTCGCCGCCGTTTTGCTATCTGCGCCGCGCCGCTTGCTATTGGTGCGGAAAGCGCCCACCTGAGTTCCGGTCGATCTCTCTGCGAAACGCTGCTGCCCCTTTGCATCGCGCACCGAGGTCCAAAGCCGATCCCATTCAGACCCGACAGGCCGACCCGGAACCTCTTCCGGCGGTCAACGCCTAACGGAGGTCTCAAAATGGCTACCGGCACTGTAAAATGGTACAACTCCACCAAGGGTTACGGCTTCATCGCCCCCGATGACGGCGGCAAGGACGTGTTCGTCCACGCCTCGGCCGTTGAAACGTCCGATCTGGGCACGCTGAACGAAAACCAGAAGATTTCCTACGAAGTCGAGCGCGACTCGCGTTCGGGCAAGGAATCGGCCGGTCGCCTCAAGGCCGCCGAATAGTTTCCGACAAACGACCCTGCCGGGCTTGATGCCTGGCTGACGGAAGGGCCGGCCGCCGAACAGGCGCCGGCCCGACTGTTTTTCAACTTCCGGAGAAGCCGATGACCCCGCTGGCAGACAAGCTCCCCACCATGACCGACCCCGACCTGAAGGCCCTGCGCCTCAATGCGGTCCGTCTGTCCGAGAGCGGCTCCCCGACCAAGATGGCCACCGCCGCAGAACTTGTGCCCCTGATCGACGCCGAGGTGGCCCGCCGCGCCGCTGACAAGACGACCGTCGCCGTCAAGAAACCCCGCGCGCCCGCCAAGAAGAAGGTCGTCCCGGCGACCGGCCACCAGACCGCCCTGCCGGACAGCAAGGCCGCCTGATCTAGCCCCCCAGCGCCTGATCCAGGTCCGCGATCAGGTCCTCGACATCCTCCACCCCGACCGACAGCCGGATCAGGTTGTCGGTCACGCCGCCTGCCTCGCGAAGCTCCTTCGGCACGGAGGCATGGGTCATGATGGCCGGGTGGTTGACCAGGCTTTCGACCCCGCCAAGCGACTCCGCCAGGGTGAAGACCTGCACCCGCTCCAGCACCCGTTTGGTCCGCTCCAGATCGCCGTCGATCAGGGCCGTGACCATGCCGCCGTAGCGGCCGTTCATCTGGCGTGACGCCAGCGCATGCTGAGGATGGCTGGTCAGGCCGGGATAGATCACTTTCGCGATCCCTTTCCGGTCCTCCAGCCAGCGCGCCACGGTCATGGCCCCCTCATTGTGCGCCTTCATGCGCAGCCCCAGCGTCTTCAGGCCCCGGTTGGCCAGGAAGGCGTCGAACGGCCCCATTACGCCGCCGACCGAGTTCTGCAGGAATTTGATCTCCTTCGCGAGATCCGGGTTCGCCGTGACCAAGGCCCCGCCGATGATGTCGGAGTGGCCGTTCAGATATTTGGTCGCCGAATGCATGACCACATCGGCCCCCAGCCTGAGCGGCTGCTGGCTCCAGGGCGTGGCGAAGGTGTTGTCGACGATCAGCAGCAGGCCGTGGGCTTTTGCGATCCTCGACAGGCCGGCGATGTCGGCCAGTTTCATCAGCGGATTGGTGGGGGTCTCGGCCCAGATCAGCTTCGTCTTCGGCGTGATCGCCGCCTCGACCGCCGCCAGATCGCTCAGATCGACATAGGCGAAGTCCAGCCCCATCGACCGGCGGCGCACCCGCTCGAACAGCCGCCACGACCCGCCGTACAGGTCGTCGCCGGTGACGATGTGCGACCCGGCGTCCAGCAGTTCCAGCGCCGTCGAAGTCGCCGCCATGCCACTGGCGAAGCCAAAGCCGTGGGTCCCGCCCTCAAGGTCCGCCAGACAGGCTTCGAAGGCCTCGCGCGTCGGGTTCTTGCCGCGGGCATATTCATAGCCCTTGTTCACCCCCGGGCTTTCCTGGGCATAGGTCGAGGTGGCGTAGATCGGGGTCATCACGGCGCCGGTGGTCGGGTCGGGCCGCTGCCCGGCGTGAATCGCCCGGGTGGAGAAGCCCTGACTGTTCTTCAGCGTTGCCATGGTGGTTCCGGTTACGGGGTTAGGCGACCGACAGGGCCGCCGAAGGAGGCTGCGTTGCGGCCCGGTCGGGCCGGGGCGGACCCCGGACCGTCGGAGCCTTGACGACCGGCCGGGTCGTCAAGGCCTCCGCTTTTTCGCCACCCGGCACCGGCGCCGCAAGACATCACCCGGCGGGCGCGACAGGAGCAGCTGCAGCCGGCAGGAGGTTGGCGTCGAGGAAGCGCCGCGTGTGCTGGAACACTTCACACCAGACCGGACCGGTCATGGAGGGATCACGCGACGTCAGCATCTGGACCTCGACCGTCGCGCCGCGGCGGCGAAGGTCAGCGGCCAGGTCGCGCATGGTCGCGATCGAGATGACGGGGAAGGTCGAATAGCCCTCGATCAGCATCATCGGCAGCTCCCGGCGCGTCCGGCCGGGTTCGAAGATGTCCTCGCCGGTCGCAACCCCGATGGCCACGCGCGCCGTCGAATCCGGATGCGCCGATCCGTTCGTGGCGACGAAACCACCGAGGGAGAAGCCCCAGATTCCGACCCGCGTCGGATCCACACCCTCGAGCGTGCCCATATAGGCCACGGCGTCATGGCCCGCCTCTTCCCACAGGCGGATGTCACGGCCGTTCCACGGAACCTGCCGCGCCCGGGCCTCGAAATAGTTCGGGACCAGCACGTGGTAGCCACGAGCCGCCAGCTGGATGGCGTGCGGGTCGAACGAGTGGGCGTCGACCGTCAGACCTTCCGAGCTGTGCAGCAGGACCACGGCGGCACCATTGGCGGGGCCGGTCGGCTTGTAGATCAGGCCGCGGACCTTCTGGGAGTTGCTTGTGTACTCGGCCGGGCCACGCGTTGCCCGTTGCGGCACATCGTCGGCGCAACCCGCCGAAGCAGCGGCCTGGGCCGCAGCGTTCGAGGTGGTGCCCAGCATCGCGGCCGCAGCCACGCAGGCGAGAAGGCGTCTGGAGAATTTCAGCGTCATCGGTTCAGGCTCAGATGGTTGATAAGGTCCGTGCGCGTAATCAG
>CANMXH010000127.1 GCA_947501315.1 Caulobacteraceae bacterium
CTTCGGACGCGTCGGTATCGACCTCCTGGCCGGTCCGACGGAGACCCTGGTCATTGCCGACGACACGGTAGATGGCGAACTGTGTGCCGCAGACCTGCTGGGCCAGGCCGAGCATGGGCCGAACAGCCCAGCTATCCTCTTGACCACGTCCGAAAAGCTGGCGCGGGAAACGCTCGTCGCCATCGAACGCCAACTGGAATGGCTGCCGACCGCGCCCATCGCCTCGGTCGCCTGGCGCGACTATGGTCAGGTCATCCTGGCCGATAGTGACGCCGAAATGGTCGAGATCGCCGACCGCATCGCATCCGAGCACGTCCAGGTCATGACCCGCGACCCGGACTACTTCCTTGCCAACATGACCAACTACGGTGCCCTGTTCCTGGGCCACCTGACCAACGTCAGCTATGGCGACAAGGTGATTGGGACCAATCACACCCTCCCGACGATGCGCTCGGCGCGCTATACGGGAGGCCTTTGGGTCGGCAAGTTCATGAAGACATGTACCTACCAGAAGATACTGACACCGGCGGCCAGCGTGATGGTGGGCGAGTATTGCTCGCGCCTGTGCGCCATTGAGGGCTTCGCCGGACACCAGGAACAGGCTGATATCCGGGTTCGTCGGTATGGCCAGAAAGACGCTGCCTGAACATGGCTCCCAAGGATCCCGACCGCCGATCAGGGCGCGCGACCAGCTATGACGTGGCAAAGCTCGCGGGTGTGTCCCAGTCGGCGGTAAGTCGCGCCTTTTCGCCCGGCGGCAGCGTCGCGGTCGAAACCCGCGAGCGCATCCTGGAGGCGGCGCGCGCCCTTGGCTATCGTCCCAACGCCATTGCCCGGGGGTTGATTACGCGGCGCTCCAACCTCGTTGGCCTGATCCTGCCGGCCATGGCCAGTCTTTACTATCCAGAGATCATGGTGGAGATCACCGCCGAGGTTGCCCGGCGTGGCGCTCGCGTCCTGCTGATCACCGTCGATAACGCCGCGGAGATCGGCGCGGCGCTGGAGGGGTTGGAGAGTTTCCAGGTAGACGGCGTGATTGCCGCTACCGCCATGACTGCAGAACAGCTCGAGGACTTCGACCTGCACCGTACTCCGGTGATCTTCTACAACCGCGCGCCCCCACACCATGCGGGCAACTCCGTAGCGGTCGATCATGCTGACGGGGAAGGGCGGCTGGTCGATCGGCTTTGGCAGGCCGGGCATCGCCGCTTCGCCATGATCACCGGCCCCGATGAGTCCGAAGTGGCCCAGCAGCGAGCGGCAGGCGCCCGCGCCACTTTGGAGCGTCTTGGCGGCTGCATCACGGCAGTAACGCCGGGCGACTATCGCTACGAAAGCGGCATAGAGGCGTTCGGCCGGTTGTGGATGGGAAGCGAGCGTTTCGACGTTGTCCTTTGCGCTAATGACGCCATGGCCCTGGGTGCCATGGATGCGGCCCGTCTCAAGCACGGCTTGCGCATTCCGGAGGACGTGTCGGTAGCCGGGTTCGACGGGTTCAACGCCGGCCGCTGGCTGGCCTATCAGTTGACCACGGTGCGCCAGCCCATCGGAGCCCTTGCAGCGGCGGCCGTCGAGATGCTGTTCGCGCGGATAGAGGACCCGGATATGGCCCCGGAGCGCCGCCTCTTCAGCGGCGAGATCGTGCCAGGCCGCTCCGCTCGACTGGCGCCCAGCGGGGGCGGATGATCCCGGTCGTCCTCGCCCCTGGCCTGCTTTGCGATAACCGGTTGTGGTCGAAGGTGCAGCCGCTGCTGACAGGCGAGATCGTGACCGTCAATTTCGCCAAGGACGCTTCGGTTGAGGTGATGGCTGAACGCATCCTGGCCGAGGGGCCGGAGCGCTTCGTGCTGGCAGGCTTCTCGATGGGCGGCATGGCTGCGATGACGGCGGCGGCCCGGGAGCCTGGCCGGGTCGTGGGTCTGGTCTTGATCGACACCCATGCGGAACCGGAGACGCCGGACCGTTCAGCCCGTCGCGCACGTCAAATCGAAACCGCAGAGGCCGGAGGGTTTGTCCGGTTGGTACGCGAGGAGTTGAAACCGAACTATTTCGCAGATCCAGAGGGGCACCCGGATGAGCGCCGGCTGGTCCTTGACATGGCCCTGGACGCGGGCGAACTGCAGTTTCGACGGCACGTCGAGGCCTTGATGGGGCGTCCCGATCCCGCGACGGCGCTGAAGGCGCTTAGCATGCCGGTCACCGTCGTGACGGGGGAGCAGGATGCCATTGCCCCGGTCTCGGCCGCCCGTCATCTGGTCGAGCGGCTGAAGAACGGCCGCCTCGTACTGATCCCGGACTGCGGCCACATGGCACCGCTGGAGGCACCCGTTGTCGTGGCCGCCGAGATCGATCACCTGCGACGCCAGCCGGAGTTTACATGAAGACCTCGACCGACCGTATCCTGACCACTCATGTTGGAAGCCTGCCGCGCCCGGCGGCGGTCGCTGACGGATTGTTTGCGCGGGAGGGCGGGGACCCCGCCTTCCATGCGGAAGCCTTCCTGCGCCTTGTATCCGAAACTGTCGCGATGACGGTGGCCCGCCAGGTCGAGATCGGGCTGGATGTCGTTTCAGACGGCGAGATGAGCAAGATTTCCTACGCCACATATGTGAAGGACCGGCTCAGCGGCTTCGCTGGCGACAGCCCGCGTCGCGCGCCCCAGGACCTGGAGCAGTTCCCCGGCTTTCTGGCGCGACAGGCGTCCGGCGGCGGCACCCCGACCTATCGTCGCCCGATGTGCGTTGGTCCGGTTGCGGTCATGGACGACGGCCCCATGCACGCCGACATCGCCAACATGACCGCCGCGGTCGGAGCGGCCCGGCCGGTAGAAGCCTTCATGAATGCGGCCTCGCCTGGTGTGATTGCGCTGTTCCAGCCAAACGGACATTACCCAACACAGGACGCCTATCTTGAGGCGCTGTCGGCGGCGATGAGGAGCGAATACGAGGCCATCATAGCAGCGGGCTTCATCCTCCAGATCGACAGCCCCGATCTGGGCGTCGGCCGGCACATGATGTTCAAGAATCTGCCCGAGGCTGACTATGTCAGGGCCTGCGAGGGCCATCTGGAGGCGCTGAACGCGGCCCTCACCGACATTCCCCGCGACCGCGTGCGGATGCATGTCTGCTGGGGCAACTACGAGGGGCCGCATCACTGCGACGCACCGTTCGATACAGTGTTCGGACTCGCCCGGCGGGCCAAGGTTGGCGCGATCCTGTTCGAGGCAGCCAATCCACGACACAGCCATGAATGGACCTGGTTCCGGGACAACCATCTGCCCGACGAGCTGATCATCATTCCCGGCGTGATCGACTCCACGACCAACTTCATCGAGCATCCGGAACTGGTCGCCCAGCGCATCGAACGTTTCGCTGGGCTGGTGGGTCGGGAGCGAGTGCTGGCGGGCGCGGACTGCGGTTTCGGCACCTTCGCCGGATTCGGACCGGTCGATCCCGATATTGCCTGGGCCAAACTCGGAGCCTTGGTGGAGGGGGCGGCCATCGCCTCGGACAGACTGTGGAAACGCCAATGACCGTTGCGACGGACTTCAAGGCCCGGCTTTTGGCAGGCGAGCCTCTGCTGGGGACCTTCGTAAAGACCCCTCATCCCTCAGTAGTCGAGGTGTTGGCCCAGGCAGGGCTGGATTGCCTGTGCCTCGACGCGGAGCACGCACCGTTCGACCGCGTCGATCTGGATCGAGGCCTGCTGGCAGCTCGGGCAGGTGGGATCGCGGCCCTGGTGCGGGTCCCGTCAGGGGCGCCGCATGAAATTCTGAACGCGCTTGACCTCGGCGCGGCCGGGATCGTCGTGCCGCACGTCCGCTCAGCGGCAGAGGCTCAGGCCGCCGTTCTCGCGTGCCACTATGGCGCTGGCGGTCGGGGTTATGCCGGCGGAACGCGGGCCTCCGGCTATGTCAGTCCGCCGATCGGGGAACGGCTGGCGCAGACGCGAGCGCAAACCAGCGTCATTCTCCAGATCGAGGACGTCGAGGCGCTGGATCACGTCGAAGCGATCGCCGCCGTGCCGGGCGTAGATGCGGTCTTCATCGGTCGAATTGATCTGACGGTGGCATTGGGCGAGACCGATCCCAAATCCGGTAAGGTCGTCGCGGCAGTCACAAGGATCATCGAGGCCTGTCGAGCTGCCGGGTGCACGTCAGGCCTGTTCACGCCTGACCTCAGCGAGGTGCCGATGTGGCGGGCGCAGGGGGCGAGTCTCTTCCTGCTGGGGGCCGACCACGCCTTTATCCGCGCGGGAGCCATCAAGCTGCGTGCCGACGCGGCCCTCTGAAGACATAGCTGGAACTTCAGGCTGGCAAGAAAAAAGGGGCGGCCGAAGCCGCCCCAGGATGCTCACAGAGCAGAGTCCGAGTTGATCAGTAGGCCGCGCTCAAGCGGATCCCGAACATGCGCGGCGCATCATAGCTCTGGTTCAAGCCGCGCGACCCGAAGGTGGCGCGGTTGAGGGTGACTTCGTCACCAATGTTATTGGCGAAGACGTCGAACCGGTAGCGCTCGCTAGCGTCGACCCAGCTGACCCGCAGGTCGATCTTGGCGAACGCCTCCTGCAGGTCGAGTGAAGTGTTGGTATCGGTCAGATAATACTCGTCGGAGTACAGCACCGTCGCCTGGGGCGTGATGACGGACCCGTCGCCCATCGCGAAGTCGTAGCCGATCTGGCCCGTGAGCTTGATTTTGGGGCTGTAGGGCACGTCGTTACCGGAATAGTCGAGGAAGCCGGTGTAGTTGGCCGGGGCCGGGACGTTGCGGTAGTCGTCATACTGGGCCTCCATGACGGTGGCCGAGAAGGCGATGTTCAGATTGTCGATCGGCACCGCCTGAACCTCGACCTCCAGACCCTGGCTGTGCGCCTTGGCTGCGTTCAGGATTACAGATGTGGTCGTGGTGCCTGTAGGGGTAACGATCAGGAACTGGTTCTGGACCTGAAGGTCCGCATATTCGTTGCGATAGGCCGACAGGTTGACCTGCAGCCGGTCATCCCAGAAGCGGTTCTTGGAGCCGATCTCATAGGCGGTCACCGTCTCGGGCCCGAAGGCACTCGGCAGGGCCGGGTTGGTGAAGAAGCCGTTGTTGAATCCGCCCGAGCGGAAGCCGGTTGAGACCGTTGCATACAGCATCCGGGCGTCATCGAGATGGTACTCGGCGTTGGCGCGCCAGGTCGTCTCGCTGAAGGAGAAGTCGAACACCTGGCCGGTTGGGGTGACCGACGCCAGGCGCTGGGCACTGTCGGTCGTGGCCGTGGCGCGGCGAATCACCTTCTCGTCTTCGGTATGGCGCACGCCGCCTGTTACACGCAGGCGGTCCTGGATCAGCCAATAGGAAGCCTGACCGAAGACGGCGTTGGAGGTCGTTTCCGGCAAGCCGGCGGCGAAAGCGCAGCCTGCCGTGTTGCGCGCCAGCGTCGGACAGCTGGAGAAGAACGCGGCCGTTACATCCTCATTGAAGTAGAAATAGCCTGCGATCCAGTCCAGCGGGCCGTCGCCGTTGGAGGCCAACTGCAGCTCCTGGCTAAAGCTCTCAAGCATGTCTTCCTGGGCGTCGACGGACCCCAGCCGCTGCGAGAAGTCGTTGTCGGCGTTCCTGAACACCTCGAACTCGGTGTAGCCGGTGATCGAGCGGAACGTTACCGGCCCAAAATCGTAGGAAACATTGGCGCTCCAGGCATCCTGGGTCAGGTCCTGCTCCAGCTTGGTGTCGCCGCCGTAGAACAGGGGATCCGGGTCGATCGGGAGGCCTTCGACGAGCGGCCGGCCGGTGCGTGGCAGGTCGTAGCGCAGCAGAAAGGGCTGGCCGTTGATATCGAAGTTGCCGGTTGTCGGGTTCACAAAGATGCCGCCGACCCGATAGCCGAAAGCGGCGCCGCCTGTGCCCTGTTCGCTCCAGTGGCTGTAGCGCAGAACAGCTTCCAGCTGTGGCGTGGGCGCGAAACGGACGCCGACGCGGGCGTATGAGGTGTCGCGGTCGAAGATGTCGAGGTCGTCAGTGACCCCCTTCACATATCCGTCCATCGTCTCGCGCAGCGCCGCAATTCGGAACTGCAGCATTTCGCTGACGGGGACGTTGATGAAGCCTTCAAATGACTTGCGGTCGAAGCTTCCCAGAGTGAGGCTGCCGCCCGCGTCGAAGTCGGACCCGGGCTCATTGGTGGCGATCGCGATATTGCCGCCGAAGGTATTGCGACCATACAACGTTCCCTGGGGGCCGCGCTGGATTTCGACCCGCGCCACATCGACGAACGGCTCGTTCGCCTGCGACGCCCGACTGCGATAGACGTTGTCCTGGAAGAATCCGATCGTCGGATCACCCGATACGCTGACGTTCTCGGTGCGGACACCGCGGATTGCGGGTCGGGCGTCGGAGCCCGACTTGCCGAACGAAAAGCCCGGCGTCAGAACCTCGACCCGCGACAGGTCGCGGATGTCGTTATTCGAAAGGGTTTCGGATGTCAGGGCGGTTACCGCGATCGGCACGTCCTGAAGGTTCTCGGCCCTTCGTTGCGCCGTGACGACAATCTCGTCCAGGGCCGACACCTCCGGATCCGACGCCGTCTGGGCGGCCGCAGGCAGAGCCGCAAGGGCAAGGGCCCCAATTGAAACACCCGCAAGCCAGTACTTGATAGCCATTTTTAGCTC
>CANMXH010000128.1 GCA_947501315.1 Caulobacteraceae bacterium
CGACCAAAACCGTGGCTGAACGACTACGGCCGGTCTGCATTTTGACCTCTGGCGAGGCGTTGCCGGGCCGTCAGCGTAGTCAAGACCGACCGGGCAATCGAGGCTCGTGGCATGGCCGCAGCGGATTTCCAGATCGAGGACGGTTGGCCGGGACCGACGCTTCGGCTGTCCGGCGACTGGACTGCGACCGAGCTGGGCCGGATTTCGCGCCGTCTGGACGAAGAGCTCCGGGATCGTGCCGTTCACGCGGTGGATCTGACGGATCTCGGCCGGTTTGACACTGCCGGTGCCCTGGCGATCGTCCAGGCCGGCAACTGCGTCCTGCCGGCTTCGGCCTGGGCCCAGCGGCCCGGGGCCGGGCGCACCTATGCCATGGTCGAGAAGCTGGAGCGCGAAAGCGCCGGACCGCCCCGACGGTCAGCGGGCTGGGTTCGTTTTTTCGGCAAGGTCGGGCGCGGTGTTCATGACATTCTCGACGAGGCGTCCCTGTCGATGGCCTTCCTCGGCCGGCTTGTGGTCGCCTCAGGCTCGGCCCTTCGGCCGGGCCGTATTCGCTGGGCTGCCTGGTTCAGCCAGGTTGAACGCGCCGGGCTCGACTCGATACCGATCGTGGCCTTGACCAATTTCTTCATCGGAGCGGTGATCGCCTATCTGGGTGCCAATCTGCTGACCCAGTTCGGTGCCGGAGTTTACACCGTGCAGCTGGTGGCGGTGGCGACCTTGCGCGAACTGGCGGTCCTGATCACGGCGATCCTGCTGGCAGGCCGCTCCTCCTCGTCCTTCGCCGCCGAGATCGGCGCGATGCGTATGAACCAGGAGGTCGATGCCATGCAGGTGATGGGGGTCAACCCCTTTCAGGCGCTTGTTGTCCCGCGCCTTGCGGCCATGCTGCTGATGCTCCCGCTGCTGACCTTCATCGGTATTCTGGGCGGTCTGCTGGGCGGGATGCTGGTGACCTGGAGCGAGCTCAGCTACGGCCCGTCCTTCTTTGTCCAGCGCATCAGCGAGGACCCGAACATGGGTACCCATCTGCTGGTCGGGATGATCAAGGCTCCTGTGTTTGCGGTGGTTATCGCCGCCATCGGCTGCCGCCAGGGCATGGCGGTCTCGGGCGATGTCGAGAGCCTGGGTCGGCGGGTCACCGCCGCCGTGGTGCAGGCCATTTTCGCCATCATCCTTCTGGATGCCCTGTTCGCCATGATCTTCCTGGAGCTTGATCTGTGACCGCCGCAGTGACGCCGGCGGCTCCGGCCAAGGTCATTGAAAACCTCATCGAGGTGCGAGGCCTGCTGAGCCAGTTCGGCAACCATGTCGTTCATGAGGGGCTCGACCTGACGCTGGAGCGGGGTGAGGTGCTGGGCGTCGTCGGCGGCTCGGGCACCGGCAAGACCGTTCTGCTGAACTCGATCATCGGACTGAAGGAGCCCGAGGGCGGCTCGGTCAGCATCCTTGGCCACGACCGCGCGACCATGACCGGGGCGGATGAGGCGGATGTCCAGCGGCGGACCGGAATCCTCTTCCAGCAGGGGGCCCTGTTCTCGTCACTGAGCGTTATCGACAATGTCGCCTCGCCCCTGGTTGAGCACACAGGCCTGGCCGGGGGCGTGATCCGTGAGCTCGCCGAGATGAAGATCGCCATGGTCGGGCTGAAGCCCGAGGCCCACCATCTGAAACCCGCCGAACTGTCGGGCGGGATGCGGAAACGGGTCGGGCTGGCCCGGGCGCTGGCGCTGGACCCGGAACTCCTGTTCCTTGATGAACCGACCGCCGGGCTGGATCCGATCGGTGCCGCGGCCTTCGACGCCCTGATCCGTCAGCTTTCGCAAGACCTGGGTCTCACGGTGTTCATGATCACCCATGACCTCGACAGCCTGTACGCTATCACCGACAAGGTAGCGGTGGTCGCCGACAGACACATCGTGGCCAAGGCGACGGTTGAGGAGCTGGAGCGGTCAGACCATCCCTGGATCAGGGAGTATTTCCTGGGGCCGCGTGGACGCGCAGCCGGCAGGGCCGCCTGAGGAGAGCGGACGAGATGGAACGAGACGCCCACTACGCCGCCGTCGGCATTGCCACCATCGCCCTTTTGGCGGCGGCGGTGGTGTTCGCCATGTGGCTGGCCCGCCTGTCATTCAACAATGACTATGACGTCTATGACATCGTCTTCTACGGCCCGGTCCGCGGCCTGTCAGAAGGCGGAGAGGTGCATTTCAACGGCATCCGCGTGGGCGAGGTCACCGACCTGAATCTGGACCCGAAAAAGGGCGACCAGGTCATTGCCCGGGTCCGCGTTGATGCGACCACGCCGGTCCGCGTCACCTCGCGCGCCCAGCTGGAGCCGCAGGGCATCACCGGGCTGAACTACATCCAGATCACAGCCGGCAATCCCAAGAGCGCTGTGCTCAAGACCCGGTATCCGGCCAATGCCGTGCCGGTCATCCAGAGCCAGCCTTCGCCCATTGCCGAACTGCTCACCGGCTCCGGCACCGTCCTGGCCCAGACCGTTGATGCGCTGGACCGGATCAACCGGGTGCTTTCGGACGAGAACATCCAGTCCTTCTCGACCAGCCTGAAGAATTTTGAATCCCTGACCAATGAGCTGGAGGCCCACAAGGGCGTGCTGGAGCAGCTGGAGCAGGCGCTGATCAAGGCCAATTCCGCGGTGGCCGAATATGAGGCACTCGCGGTCAGCGCGCGCCGGATCATCGAGGGTGACGGACGCGAGGCTGTGGCGAATATCAACGCCGCGGCCGAGGAGGCGAGAGCGGCGATGGCTTCGATCAACCGCACGGCCACCAATGTCGAAGGCCCGATGGACGAGTTCGCCACCACCGGTTTGCCGCAGCTTCAGCAATCGATCCAGGCGCTCGAGGATGCAACCCGGTCGCTCGAGGGGCTGGTCGAGGAGGTCAGGACTCGCCCGCGCGACTTTATCGGCCGCGCGCCGACCAAGGAAATGGAGGTCCAGCCGTGAACCGCTTCTCATTGATCCGCCCGATCTTGGCGACCGTGGCCGCGATGGCCCTTTCGGCCTGTGCCCTGTTGGCGACGCCGGAACCGGTGCAAAGCTATCGCTTCGGCGAAGCGGCAGCGGCGTCTTCAGCGGCCCTGTCGGTCGCCAGCCCGACCGAGGTCACCCTGCGCCGCGTTGAGTTTCCGGAAGCGGTTGAGGGCGACAGGCTGCTGGGCGTCACCGGAACGGAGACCGCCTATATCGCCGGGGCGCGTTGGGTTTCGCCGGCGGCGGACCTCTATACGGAGAGTATCGAAAACGCCTTTGCAGCCCGGGCGACGCGGGTGCGCCTGATCGGTCCGCGTGAGCTCATCCGGGCCGGCCGGTCGCTTGATATCGACGTCCGTTCCTTTGAAGCCCGCTACGAGGCACCGGGCCTCGCACCGACCATCGTGGTCACCGCCCGCGCCCGGCTTCTGGCCCTGCCGGACAGGACCGTGGTGGCCGAACAGGTGTTTACCGTCGAACAGCCTGCGACCGCCAACCGGGTATCCGCCATCGTCGAGGCCTTCGACACCGCAACACGGGACCTGAACACCCGGATCGTTGCCTGGACCGATGCCAGCGCCGGCTGACTAAAGCGGCCGCAGCAGCGCTTCCATCCGGGCCTCGACTTCGGCGCGGCGGCTTTGCGAAGCGGTCAGTTCGGCGACTGCCCGGTCGATGCGCGCCTTGAGGTCACTGCGGACGCGGCTCATGCGCTCGCCATCGGGCCGGACGGATTTCGGCCGTTTGCCTGAAAGGCCCAGCGCCTCCTTCCAGTCGTCACGCCAGGCCGCCAGGCCTTCGGCACAGGCCTTGAGGGTCTCTGCGCTGCGGGCGTCGGCATTCTGGGCGCTGCGGATCAGCGGCAGGGACTGCAGGGCCGCGGCGCGACACGCCTCGAGCGCGGCCTTTCGGACGACCAGCGGATGCGGGGCGTCGCCTTCACCGGGGGCATGACCTTCAAGCCGGGCCGAGGCGGCTGCAAGATGGGCGTCGAGGTCGGCGAACGCCTCCCGGACCTCGACCCAGGCCTTGTCGAGGACGCCGGACCTTTGACCCGCACCCTCGACCCGGCCCGAAAGGTCCGTCGCGGTTTCGGACAGGCCGGCGGCCGCCCGGGTCCAGGCTTGGCGGAAGAGCTTCAGCCGGGCACCGCGACCCTTGAACAGGCCTGCAAGACCGCGGCGCGGCTCCAGCGCCGCCGGGTCGAGACCCTCCAGCACGGAACGGGCATGGTTGAGCCGGGCCGAGGCGCCGGTCAGGTCGCCGGCACGGGCAGCGGCCAGGGCGCGTTCGATGCGCTCCACGGCGGCGGACCGTGCGGATTCAGCGAAGACCTCGACCCCGGACTCCTCCCAGGCCGCGTCGATCTCTGCGATCCGCGCTGCGTCAGGCGCAGGCCAGTTGCCCTGCCAGCGATAGGCCCCGTCTGCCATCACCCATACTCCCCCCATCCGGTTCTGCGACCGGTGGACGGACTATGACTACGACTTTGGCCCGGCGGCAACGGTACAGGTTGTCCCGGTTGTATGGCGACGGTCAGCCGAGGTCAGGCGCGATCGTATAGGTCGCCTCTGTCTTGCTCGCGACCTCTTCGAGAGTGACGCCCTCGGCCAGTTCGATCAGCTCCAGACCCGAGCCGTCCGGCTTGACGTCAAAGACGCACAGGTCGGTGATGATACGGCTGACCACGCCCGTGCCGGTCAGGGGCAGGGTGCAGGCCTTCAGCACCTTGGACTGGCCGTGTTTGTTGGCGTGATCCATGACGACGACCACGCGTTTGACGCCGGCGACGAGGTCCATGGCCCCGCCCATGCCCTTCACCAGTTTGCCGGGGATCATCCAGTTGGCGATGTCGCCGTTCTCGGCCACTTCCATGGCCCCGAGAATGGACAGGTTGATGTGGCCGCCGCGGATCATGGCAAAACTGTCCGAGGAGCTGAAATAGCTGCTCTCGGCGATCTCGGTGATGGTCTGTTTGCCGGCGTTGATAAGGTCGGCATCGACCTCGTCCTCATAAGGGAAGGGCCCCATGCCGAGCATGCCATTCTCGGACTGGAGGGTGACCTCCATGCCGTGCGGGATGTAGTTGGCGACCAGCGTCGGGATGCCGATGCCGAGGTTGACGTAGAAGCCGTCCTGCAGCTCGCGGGCAGCGCGGGCGGCGAGTTGCTCGCGGGTACGGGCCATCAGGCGGGTTCCTCGGCAGTTGGCGCGGTTACGGGGGCTGGGACCGGCTGGGCGGTTGCGGCGGGCGGAGCTTCCGCGGCTTCGCGACCGCGGATCGCGTCCTCAATGTCATCACTGAGCGAGCAGGTGTTCAGCATGATGATGAACAGGAAGATCACGCCCCAGGTGAGCTTGTCGCTGATGCTTTTCAGCAGTTCTTGGTGACGGGGTTCCATCAGGCGCTCTCCCTCTGACGAACGGTGCGTTGTTCGATGCGTTTCTCGGGCACGGTCAGGACGATGCGGTCGACATAGATGCCGGGGGTGTGGATCTGGTCGGGGTCCATCGAGCCGGTCGGGACGATGTGCTCGACCTCGACGACGGTGACCTTGCCCGCAGTGGCCATCATCGGGTTGAAATTGCGGGCGGTCTTGCGGAACTGGAGATTGCCGCGGCCGTCAGCCTTCCAGGCCTTGACGATCGACAGGTCGGCGACGAGGCCGGTCTCCATGACGTAGTCGCGGCCTTTGAAATTGCGAACTTCCTTGCCTTCGGCGACCAGGGTGCCGACGCCGGTGGCGGTGAAGAAGGCCGGGATGCCCGCGCCGCCGGCGCGGATGCGCTCGGCCAGGGTGCCCTGGGGGTTGAACTCCAGCTGCAGCTCGCCGGCCAGATACTGGCGCTCGAACTCCTTGTTCTCGCCGACGTAGGAGGAGATCATTTTCGCGATCTGGCGGGTCTCCAGCAGCTGGCCGAGGCCGAAGCCGTCGACGCCTGCGTTGTTGGAGATGACCGTCAGGTCCCGGGCTCCACTGTCGCGCAGGGCGGCGATCAGGTGTTCGGGGATGCCGCACAGGCCGAAGCCGCCGGACATCACGGTCATGCCGTCGAAGGTCAGGCCCTCCAGCGCGGCCTTCGCGTCGGGGAAGATCTTCCGCATCGCTTCCTCATTTTTTCACCGCCCGATGAATATTGGCAGCGCTCGTCCGTCCCTACCGTGGGGAGGCGGAGCGGGCAAGGCGAGCCTCGAAAAACACCGTCCGGATCGTCCACTGCGTCCGGACCTGCAGTTCCGCAACATGGCGTCCGGCTGCATCACTATCGGACGGAGCCCTCCGTCACAGGCTGCTTCGGCGGCGCGCCGCGGTGACGGTAGCGTGCCCCCTTGAACATCATCTTCGCCGCCTCCCAGTGGATGCCCCAGGTGACCTTCCAGGTCAGCAGGGGGTGGGTCAGGAAGGCGCGCAGCAACTGGCCGTCGGTCAGGGGGCGGCGTTGGCCGGCGAAGCTGGCGGTCAGGATCGGCGTGTCGCCCCGACGGACGGCGACGACGACCGACACCACCTCGCCCGGCGGGCGGACGGTGAAGTCATAGGTCAGGTCGCGGTCCATGAAGGGTGAGACGAACAGCTGTTTGTCCACGGTCTGGCGGATCAGTGCGCGACCAGCCCCCTCCACCGCCTCCG
>CANMXH010000129.1 GCA_947501315.1 Caulobacteraceae bacterium
CGAATAGGGACGTCGCGCGAGCTTGCTCGCAGGGTTCACCGCCCGAGGCGTCCGGGTAGGTCGCGAGAACCGTCCGGCAACGGGCGGTCCAGAGGAATGATCGTCACCGCTTTCGGGCGGAACAGAACCCGGCTTACAGGCCGTCTGGCATAATTTTTTGGGGCGCTAACGCTCGCCGCGCGGCGGCTCGCTGCTTGAGCGCGGGCCCCGGGACCAGTGCCGCCCCTCCCGCTTCTGTTAACCCCTTGGCCCCCAATGCGGCGCAGGATTGGTCCACAGGCTGTGAATACTGAGGATGTTCTTTTTCTGTTCACGCCGTTGCAGCTCTGTTTGCCGCAATTGAGGTTAACTCTCGTCAACTAATCCCATTGAGACCCATTTGATCCCATGCTATCCCAATCACTTGGCGCGGGGTTGGTGTGCGCCGCGTGTCGTTCACGGGGATCAGAGGGGCGGACCGAAGGGTCCGAGTTGGGGCAGGGCGTGTTTCTCTCGACCTACGAGAAACAATTGGACGGCAAGCGGCGCCTGCTGATCCCGCAGGAGTTCCGCACCGCCGACAATGGCGCCGAGCACGGCGTCTTCTGCTTCTTCGCCCTCGCGGATGACTGCCTCGAGGCCGGCGGAGACCGGCTGATGGCCGAATATGTCGCCCGGATCGAGGCCCTGCCGTTCGGCAGCGACAAACGCACCGCCCTTGAAGAGACCTTCTACGCCGGCCAGCGCCCGCTTTCGTACGACGGCGGCGGCCGCATCACCCTGCCGGAAAGCCTGTGTCAGGACGCCGGACTGGGTGAGGATGTGGTCATCGTCGGCCTCGGGCCGCGCTTCCAGATCTGGGACCGGGCGCGCTGGAACACCCGCCGCGACGCCCGCCGGGCGCTGGCCCGGCAGGTCATGAACGGGGAGGCGGGATGACCTCGCCCCACGCCCCCGTCCTGCTGGCCGAAGTGATCGAGGCCCTGGCACCGGTTGCCGGCGATGTGATCATCGACGCCACCTTCGGCGCCGGCGGCTACACACGCGCGATTCTGGCGACCGGCGCGACAGTGATCGCCCTCGATCGCGATCCGACGGTGCAGCCGCATGCCGAGGCTGTGGCCAATGACTATCCGGGCCAGTTCCGGCTGGTGCGCACACCCTTCTCCGGCTTGGCCGAGGCCTTCGCCGACAGTGGCGAGGCGCGGCTGGACGGTGTGGTGTTCGACATCGGGGTTTCCTCGATGCAGCTGGACCAGGCCGAGCGCGGCTTTTCCTTCATGCGCGACGGTCCGCTGGACATGCGGATGGGCGATGCGGGCGAGACCGCCGCCGACATCGTCAACGGCTGGGACCACGGGCCGATGGCCCACATCTTCAAACTGTATGGCGACGAGCGCCAGTCGGGCCGGGTCGCCACGGCCATCCTGCGCCGCCGGGTGGAAAAGCCGTTCGAGCGGACGCTGGATCTGGCTGCCGTGGTCGAAAAGGCGCTGGGCGGCCGCCGGGGGGCGCCGATCCATCCCGCCACACGCGTATTCCAGGCGCTGCGCATCGCCGTGAACGACGAACTGGGCCAGCTGCGTCAGGGACTGGAGGCGGCCGAGGCGGCCCTGTCGCCCGGCGGGCGACTGGCGGTGGTCACCTTCCATTCGCTGGAGGACCGGATCGTCAAGGCCTTCCTGATCGAGCGGACCGGTAACGCCCCGGGCGGATCGCGCCATGCCCCGGTCGCGATCGAGACCCGCAAGCCCAGCTTCATCCTGTCGTTCAAGGGTGCGCGCGAGGCCGGCGACGCAGAGCGGGCCGATAATCCCCGGGCGCGCTCGGCCAAGCTCCGGGCCGCGGTCCGGACCGAGGCTGCCCCCTGGGGCGCCTTCGAGGGGAGGGTCGCCGCATGAATACGGCCGTCGCCAACCTGAACCGTCTCTTCGCCTGGAAGATCCGCGGCATCCGCTGGATCGAGATCATCGGCGTGCTGCTGGTCGCTGTCATGGTCTTCTCGGTCTATCTGGCCAAGGCAGGAGCGGCGCGCGAAGGTGCCCGCATCTCCGACCTCGAACGGCAGATCAGTGACAATGGTCAGCGGGTGCGCCTGCTGCGCGCGGAGGTGGCCCGGCTGGAACAGCCCAGCCGGCTTGAGGCCCTGTCGCGGGGTGCGGGTCTGGTGCCCGTCGATGTGCATCGTCAGGCGAAGGTCGAGAACCTTCCGACCCTGGCCCCGATCCCGGAGCCCGCACCGGTCGTCATCGCAACGCCGCCGGTCCCGGCCGCCCCTGCGCCGGAGGTCGAGCGATGAGCGCCCAGGATCCGCATGTGGGTTCCCGCCCGGCGCCCTCCTGGGACGTGCGGCGCTTTACGCCCTCCTGGCGCTGGTTGACCGAAGCCATGTGGTGGGTCGAGCACGCCTTCGGTCGGGCCCGTGCCGACGCCCGGCCCGAAGAGGATACAAGGGTCCGGATCTTCGTCATCCTGTCGGTCTTCTCGGCGGCCTTCGTCTGCCTGACGCTCGGTGCCGTGCACGCGGCCCTGTTGACGGCCGGAGCCGGTGCCGGAGCGGACTCCCACCCCAATGCGGTGGTCCGCGCCGACCTGGTCGACCGCAACGGTGCCTTGCTGGCCACCAACATCGTCCACTACGGCCTCTATATTGACCCGGCCCAGGTCTGGGATCGTCGGGCGGCGGCCGCCCAGATCCGGCGTGCTCTGCCGCGCGTGTCGCGGACCCGGCTCCAGACAGCCCTGTACGGCGATCGCCGGCTGCTGGTCGTCAACCGCCTGACCCCCCGGGAAAAGGTGGCGGTCCACAACCTGGCGCTCGGCGGCATCAGCTTCGAGCCCGAGGACGTCCGCGTCCATCCGCTGGGTGAGTCCGCCCGCCATGTGATCGGCAATGTCGATACCGGCGGGGTGGGCCTGTCCGCGGCCGAACGCGCCTTCAACGACGAGATCCGGGCCGCGGGTGCCCGTGGCGAGAGTTTCCAGATCTCCATCGATCTGCGGGTCCAGGGCGTTCTGGAAAATGAGCTGGCCGCCGCCGCAACCGCCACCGGGGCCCTCGGCGCGGTCGGCATCATCACCGACGTCCAGACGGGCGAGGTTCTGGGCATGGCCAGCTGGCCGGCGTCCAACTCACGCAACTTGGCCACTGCCGCCACCTATGAAATGGGATCGGTGTTCAAGACCTTCACGGTCGCCGCTGCCATCGACACCGGCCGGGCCGACATGGCCACCCTGCTGGATGCGTCCGAGGCGCTTCAGATCGGCAGCCGCCGCATCACGGATTTCCATGCCCAGAACAAGGTGATGACGCTGGAGGAAGTGTATCTCCACTCGTCCAACATCGGCACCTCGCGCCTGTCGACCGAGATGGGGCCGCGGGTGATGCGCGACTATTTCGAACGCTTCGGCCTGATGTCGCGGGCCCTGTTCGAGATTCCCTCGGAAGCGCCGATCCTGCCGGGTGAATGGTCGGACTCGACCCTCGCCTCGCTGTCGTTCGGCTACGGCATCTCGATCACACCGATGCAGATGGCCGCGGCCATGGGAGCCCTGACCAACGGAGGTCGATTCATCCCCCTGACCCTGCGCAAGGGCGGAAGGCCGGATGTGCAGGGCCGCCAGATCGTTTTGCCCGCGACCTCGCTGACCATGCTGGACCTGATGCGCCGCAATGTCGTGCGCGGCTCGGGCGGCCGGGCCGAGGCTCCGGGCCTGCGCGTCGGCGGCAAGACCGGCTCGGCCAACAAGTCGGTCAACGGCCGCTACAATACCGCCCATGCGGTCGGCACCTTCGCCGGGGTGTTCCCCGCCGACGGCCCGGTCGATGCCCGTCGTTACCAGATCCTGGTGCTGATCGACGAGCCGCAGACCTATCCGCGGACCGGCGGCTTCGTCGCTGCCCCGGCCGTCGGCCGGATCGCCGACCGTATCGCCGGCTTCCTCGGTGTGGCGCGCAAGGCCGATCCGTACCGGACCGCCCTCGGCGACCGGATTCCGGCGTTCGAGGATCTGGAAGGCGACGGGCGATGAGCGCGACCCGGCCCGCGATCAAGCTGTCGGAACTGTTGCGCCGCGACCTCTCGGCCGATCCGATGATCACCGGGGTCACGGCCGACAGCCGCAAGGTCGCGCCGGGTTCGCTGTTCGTTGCCCTGCCGGGCAGTGTCGCTGACGGCCGAGGCTTCATCCCCCAGGCCCTGTCGCAGGGCGCGGCGGCTGTGCTGGCTCCCCATGACACCGATGCGGGCCTGGCCCCGGTCCTGATCACCTCGGGCGACGTGCGTCGGGCATATGCCATCGCGGCGCGCGACTTTTATGGTTCCCAGCCCGCGACCTGCGTCGCCGTCACCGGCACCAACGGCAAGACCTCGGTGGCCGCCTTCTGTCGCGAAATCTGGGCCGCCCTGGGCCTGCATGCCGCGAGCATGGGCACTCTCGGGGTTTTGGCACAAATGGGTAACGTTAACCGCGCGTTGACGGGACCTGGCCTGACCAGTCCGGACGCGGCCGACGCGGCGCGTATGCTGGCGGATCTGGCCGCGAGCGGCGTCACCCATCTGGCGCTCGAAGCTTCGTCGCATGGCATCGACCAGCGCCGGCTGGACGGGGTCACCCTGCAGGCCGCGGCCTTCACCAATCTGAGTCAGGACCATCTCGACTATCATGGCGACATGGCCAGCTATCGCAGCGCCAAGCTGCGGCTGTTCGAGACCCTGCTGCCGCGCGGCCGTACCGCCGTGCTGAACGCGGACAGCGACGCCTATTCCAGCTTCGCCGCCGCCTCGATCATGTCGGGACTGGGCATCATGGCGGTGGGCGAGCGGGGACGGGACCTGTCGCTGATCGCGCGCCGGGCGACGCCCGAGGGCCAGCGGCTGACGATCGATGCGCGGGGGACCCTGCACGAGGTTCTGCTGCCTCTGGCCGGGGCCTTCCAGGCCTCGAACGCCCTGGTTGCGGCGGGCCTGTGCATCGCGGCCGGCGAGACGCCCGAGCGGGTTCTGGCCGGGCTGGAGAAGATCACCGGTGCCCGGGGCCGGTTGCAGCGTATCCCGGGCAGCGGTCGCGGTGAGGTCTATGTCGACTATGCGCATACGCCCGACGGGCTGGAGACGGTGCTGAAGGCGCTGCGGCCGCATGCGACGGGCCGGCTGATCGTCGTCTTCGGCGCGGGCGGCGATCGCGACAGGGCCAAGCGCCCCATGATGGGCGAGATCGCGGGGCGGCTGGCCGACGTGGCCATCGTCACCGACGACAATCCGCGCTCCGAGGATCCCGCCGCCATCCGCAAGGCCGTGAAGGCCGGCTGTCCCGCTGCGCGCGAGATCGGCGACCGCCGCGCTGCCATTCGCGAGGCTATCGAGATGATGGGCGATGGAGATGTGGTGATCATCGCCGGAAAAGGGCATGAGCAGGGACAGATCGTCGGCGGCGTCACCCACCCGTTCGACGACGCCACCGAAGCCGCCGAAGCCCTGCGTATCCATGCCTGACACACCGCTCTGGACCTCCGCCGAAATCGTTGCCGCCACGGGCGGGACCCTGTCCGGCGCGGCCTTCGAGGCGACGGGCATCACCTACAACAGCCGCGAGATCGTGCCGGGTGACCTGTTCCTCGCGCTGAAGGGCGCACGGGACGGCCACGATTTCGCCGCCGCCGCCTTTGCCGCCGGGGCGGCGGGGGCGATCACCGAATATCCGGTCGGGGGCGGTCCTTGCGTGGCGGTAGCCGATACCCTGCGAGGTCTCGAGGCCCTGGGCATGGCGGCGCGGGACCGGACCCCGGCCCGGCGCGGCGCGGTCACCGGCTCGGTCGGCAAGACCAGTGTGACCCAGGCGATCAAGGCGGGACTGGATCTGGCGGGTCCGTCCCACGCCTCGATCAAGAGCTACAACAACCATATCGGCGTGCCCCTGACCCTGTCGCGGATGCCGCGCATGACCGAGCGGGCGGTGTTCGAGATCGGCATGAATGCGCCGGGCGAGATCGCGCCGCTTTCGAAGATGGTGCGGCCGCACGCGGCCTGTGTGACCACGGTCGGCCCGGTCCATATCGAGGCCTTCGCCGACGGCGAGGCCGGGGTGGCGGCGGAGAAGGCGGCCATCTTCGAGGGACTGGCTGACGACGGCGTGGCGATCTTCAATGCCGACGTGGCCTTCGCCGCCGTGCTTGAGGCGGGTGCGCGCAGGGCAGGGGGGCGGATCGCGACCTTTGGATCGGGTGCCGGCTGTGATGCGCGCCTGATCGATTTCCAGCTGCACGACACCGGCGCGCGCGTGCGGGCCGAGCTGTTTGGGCGGACAATCGATTTCCAGCTGGCCCAGTCGGGCTTCCACTGGGGGCTGAACAGTCTTTGCGTCCTTCTGATGCTGGACGCGCTCGACGTGTCGCTGGACACGGCCCTGGCGGCCCTGTCGGAGTTCCAGCCACTGGCGGGGCGGGGGCAGACGCTGATCGTGAACGCACCCGGCGGGGCTTTCACCCTGATCGACGAGAGCTACAACGCCAATCCGCTGTCGATGGCGGCGGGCTTCCGCAGCCTCGGCGCGCGGCCGCTGCCGGCTACGGGCGGGCG
>CANMXH010000130.1 GCA_947501315.1 Caulobacteraceae bacterium
GCCCGGGCCGGGGCGAGATCGGAGACCGGGTCGATGTTGTGGTGCGTCACACCGCCGGGCGCACCGACCGTCCCGGGACCGTGGACCTCTGGCCCGAGGAGAAGGACGATCCCGCTGACGAGCGTCGCGCCTGGGATGACCCGCTGGACACCGGAGCCGGTCACGGCGCGCGACGGCGGGTGGCCGAGCGGGTCGTCGTCGAGGTCCGGGGCATCGTCGAAATGGGCGAAGGCGTCCACGCCAGGAATGCAGACGACCGGCAGGCCTGGCGGCCCGCCGACTGGGGCGATGTGCTGATCCTGGTCAAGAAGCGCGGCCCGATGTTCGAGGAAATCCTGCGCGCCCTGAAACGGTCAGGCATCCCGGTCGCCGGTGCCGACCGGTTGAAACTGGCCGAACACCCGGTGTTCGAGGACCTGCTGGCCTTGGGCCGCACCGCCCTCTATCCCGAGGACGATCTGACCCTGGCGGGGCTGTTGCGCAGTCCGCTTTGCGATGTCGGGGAAGACGGCGTGTTCGATCTGGCCCGGGGTCGGGCAGGTTCCCTGTGGCGGACCCTCCGGGACCGGGCCGAAGAACGGCCGGAATGGACCGCAGCGCGCATCCTGATCCGCTGGTTCCGCGCCGAGGCCCGGGTCCGCGCGCCGTTCGACCTTTATGCCCGGCTGCTGAACCGACGCGACGCCCGCGGCCTGACCGTGCGCCAGCGCTTCATGACCCGTCTGGGCGGGGAGGCGGCCGATGCCCTCGATGCCTTCCTCGATCAGGCGCGGGCGGCCGAAGCACGCGACGTCACCGACCTGGAGCGGTTCTGCGCCGACCTGGCCGCCATCAACCAGACCGTCAAACGCGAGATGGACGAACCGCGCGGCGAGGTGCGCGTCATGACCGCGCACTCGTCCAAGGGGCTGGAGGCCCCCATCGTCATCCTGCCCGACACCATTTTCGACGAGCCCAAGGGGGATGCCCTGCTGGAGACCGACGACGGCGGCTTCCTGTGGTGCGGGGCCTCGGACCGCGACTGCGACGCCTCTGCCGAAGCGCGCGAGCGGCGCAAGACGCTCAGCAGCGAGGAGTCATTGAGACTGCTCTATGTCGGCCTGACCCGCGCCCGGGACCGGCTGATCATCGGCGGCCGCATCGCCTCGAACCGGAAGATCGAGAACGTCGTCGCCAACATGAAGGCCTGGTGGGGTCCGGTCGCCCGGGCCTTCGACACCATGGACGGCGTGCGCGACGTCCAGACCGCCTCCGGTCCGGCCCGACGGTTCGGGGCCGACCCCGTGCCCCTGGCGCGGGTCGCCGCGGGCCCGACCGTGGCAGCGCCGCTGCCGTCCTGGCTGATGGTGGAACCGGCCCGCGAGGATTCGGACCGGCGGGTCGCCCCCTCACGCCCAGACCAGCTTGCCGGTGCCCCGGCCCCTTCGCCCCTGGCGACCACCACCGGGCCGGGCGCACCCCTGGGCCGGTTCCGGCGCGGCGACCTGATCCACCGGCTGCTGGAGCGGCTGCCCGATATTCCCTCACCCGAACGCCCGGACGCGGCGGCAAGGATGCTGTCCCGGGAGCGGGACCTCGACGATCAACAGCGCGCCGAGATGATCGAATCCGCCTTCCGGGTCCTGGACGACGACCGGTTTGCCCCGGTGTTCGGGTCCGGCTCAAGGCCCGAGGTGGCCCTGACCGGTTCGGTCGGGACGGTCGCCGTCTCGGGGCGGATGGACCGGCTGGTGGTCACGCCCGAGCGGGTGCTGGTCATCGACTACAAGACCAATCGACCGGCCCCCGCCCGGATCGAGGATGCGGACCCGGCCTATGTGCGCCAGCTGGCCGTCTATGCGGCTATCCTCCGGCGTCTGTATCCGGACCGTCCGGTCGAGGCCGCCCTGGTCTGGACCGACGGGCCGCAGCTGATGGCGGTGCCCCGGGCGATGATGGAGGCGGCCCTCGAGGCCTGACCCGCGCGCCCGTTGATTTGGCTGGCCGCACGCCCCACATCGGCTGTCGAAGCGCCGGAATCACTCCATGATGTCCGGCCGATCCGGAGAAAGATCCCCATGGCCACCGTCAAGGTCACCGACGACAGTTTCGAAGCCGACGTCCTCAAGGCGTCCGTGCCTGTTCTGGTCGATTTCTGGGCCGAATGGTGCGGCCCCTGCAAACAGATCGGCCCGGCCCTGGAGCAGATCGCCGATGAGCTGGCCGGTCAGGTGGTGATCGCCAAGGTCAATATCGACGACAGTCCGATGATCCCGTCCCGGCTGGGCGTGAAGGGTATTCCGACCCTGATGCTGTTCAAGGACGGCCAGATGGCGGCGATGAAGGTCGGCGCCATGCCCAAGGGCAAGATCCTCGAATGGCTGGCTGAAGCCGGCATCGGCCAGTCTGCCGCCTGAGGTCCGGGCCTGACTCGGCCGGACCTTTCGGGATCCTGACTTGCCCGGCCCGGAGATCGGTGTTCTGCTGCCTGCCATCATACTGGTTGCTGGAGCATGATCATGCTGACCACCGCCCTGTTCGCCACCGCCCTGCTGTTTGACGGCGGCCAGGTCGCCGTCATCGCCGGAACGCCGCCCCCGGCCGAGGCCCGTCCCGCAAGCGCGCCTCCGGGTCCCGAAGGTGACACCCGCCGGATTTGCCGCATGGAGCGCGCCACAGGCTCGAACATGCAGCAGCGCGTCTGCCGCGATGTTCCCCGGGCCGGGGTCCAGGACCAGCAGACCCGGGAGTTCATGCGCTCGATGCAGAGAATGCGCATGCCCGACGAAGGGGCCATGGCGACGCCGGCCGGCCCGAACGGCTGATCTGTTCAGTCCGGCCAGGTCTCCCGGCTGGCACCCAGCACCTCGCCCGCCATATACAGTGAGCCACAGATCAGGACCCGGCCGGCACCGAGCCGAAGGGCCCGGCTCAGCGCCTCATCGACCGAGGCACAGGCCGTCGCCCCGAGGCCGTGCCCTCGCGCCACCGCCGCCAGAGCCTCCGGCTCGGCCGCCGCCCCGTCGAACGGCACGGTAAAAACCGCCGCGCCCGACCGGCTCAGCGCCGCAAAGAACCCGCCTGCGTCCTTGTTGGCGAGGATGCCGACGATCAGGGCGAGCGGCCGGGCTGCCCGGGCCTGTCGTTCACCCAGCGCCACCGCCATCGCCGCCGCAGCATGGGGATTGTGCCCGCCGTCCAGCCACAGCTCCGCATCCGCCGCCCGCGCCGCCTCGCCATAGGGCCCCGCCGTCAGCCGCTGCATCCGCGCCGGCCAGCGCACGGACTGCAGGCCCCCGGCGATGGCCGCCTCGGGCAGGTCGAGCTCGAGGGCGACCGCGATGGCCAGCCCGGCATTGTCGATCTGGTGCGGGCCCGGCAGGGCCGGGGCCGGCAGGTCCAGAAACCGCTCCTGATCCTGGAAGCACAGGCCCCCGCGCTCGGCCCAGGCGTCGAAATCGACCCCCATGACGGTCAGAGGTGCGTTCACGGCCTGCGCCGCCGCCTTTATGACCGCCATGGCAGGCTCAGCCTGACGGGCGATCAGGCCGCGCGCGCCGGCCTTCAATATGCCCGCCTTCTCGCCCGCCACGCCTCCCAGCTCATTGCCGAGAAATTCCGCGTGGTCGAGGTCGACCGGGGTGATGACGCTGAGCAGGGGCCGATCGATGACATTGGTGGCATCCAGCCGGCCGCCGAGACCGACCTCGATGATGGCAAGGTCCGCCGGGGTCTCGCTCATGGCCACAAAGGCCGCGGCCGTGGTGCTCTCGAACACCGTTGCCTCGCTGCCACCGCGGTCGATGGCGGCCTCGACCCGGTCGAGGACGGCATTCAGGGCCTCGTCCCCGATCAACTGGCCCGCCAGCCGGATCCGCTCGTTGAACCGCACCAGATGGGGCGAGGTATAGCTATGGACCCTCAGGCCCGCCGCCTCGGCGATGGCCCGGATGAAGGCGACGGTCGAACCCTTGCCGTTGGTGCCGGCAACATGGACGACGGGCGGCAGCCGGTCCTGCGGATCACCCAGCGCCGCACACAGGATGCGCATCCGGTCCAGCGACAGGTCGATCCGCTGCGGATGCCGCGCGCGCAGTCGTTGGGAGATCGGGTCCATCGGACCTAGGCCGCCCGGCGCTTCCCGCCCATCAGCATCGACAGGATCCGGCCCAGAACGACCGGCAGGTCCGCGCGGGCGACGACCCGGTCGACCATACCCTTTTCCTGAAGATATTCAGCGCGCTGGAAGCCGGGGGGCAGTTTCTCGCGGATGGTCGCCTCGATGACGCGCGGTCCGGCAAAGCCGATCAGGGCTCCCGGCTCGGCCAGATGCACATCGCCGAGCATGGCATAGCTGGCCGTCACCCCGCCCGTGGTCGGATCGGTCAGGACCACGACGAAGGGCAGTTGCGCCGCCTTCAGTTCCTGAATGGCCAGGGTGGTGCGGGCCATCTGCATCAGGCTGAGGGCGCCTTCCTGCATCCGCGCCCCGCCGGCGGCGGTGAAACAGACCAGGGGTACGCCGCGTTCGATCGCCGCCCGGGCCGCGGCGATAAAGGCCTCGCCCGCCGCCATACCCAGCGAACCGCCCATGAAGGTGAAGTCCTGGACGATCACCACCGCCTCGGTCCCGTCCAGGGTGCCGAAGCCGATGGCCATGGTGTCCTTGCGGCCCGCGGCCTTGCGGGCAGCGGCCAGCCGGTCCTTGTAGGATTTGCCGTCCGAGAATTTCAGCGGATCTTCCGGCACCTCCGGGGTCTCGATCGGGGCATAGTCGCCGTCGTCGAAGGTGGCGCGCAGCCGCGTCGGGGCATCGATCCGCATATGCCGCCCTGAGGGCGTCACCCACAGGCTGGCCTCCAGATCGGGGCGGTACAGCATCTCGCCGGAATCCGGGTCCTTGACCCAGAGATTGTCGGGCGTATCGCGCCGGCTGACGATCTTGCGAACACCGGGGGCGAAACGGCTCAGCCAGCCGCCACGCTTTTCCTGGGGTTTGGGAGGGTTCTTCTCGGGCATGGGGACGGTTTAGACCGTTTCCGCGACCCGCGCACCCCGGACCGCGTCGGCGAGGGCCTTCACCTTCGCCAGAACGCGCGGGACAGCAGGTTCATGGGCCTCAAGGGCCGCCGCCACCTCGTCGACCAGCACTGAGCCGGCCACGACCGCATCGGCGACCCGGGCGATTTCAGCAGCGCGCTCCGGAGTCTTGACCCCGAAACCGACCGCGACCGGCAGGCCCGAGGCCTTGCGCACCCTCTCAACCGCAGGGGCCACGGACAGGGTCTGGGCCTCCTTGACCCCGGTCACGCCGGCGACCGAGACATAGTAGACAAAGCCCGAGGTGCGCTCGGCGATCCGCTTCAGCCGTGCATCGTCCGAGGTCGGGGTGGCCAGCCGGATCAGCGACACAGAGGCCGCGTCCAGTGCATCCGACAACGGCCCGGCCTCTTCCGGCGGGCAGTCGACCACAATCACGCCGTCGACGCCGCTGGCCGCCGCATCGCGGGCGAAGGCGGCATGGCCATAGCTCTCGATCGGATTGAGATAGCCCATCAGGATCACCGGGGTGTCGGCATCCCCGGCGCGGAAGTCCGCCGCCAGGGCCAGGGTCCCCTTCAGCGTCAGCCCGGCCTTGAGCCCGCGCAGCGCCGCGCGCTGGATCGGCGGCCCCTCGGCCATCGGATCGGAAAAGGGAAAGCCCAGTTCGATCAGATCGGCCCCGGCGGCCGGCAGGCCGCGCAGGATCGCCAGCGCCTCATCCCGCGTCGGATCCCCGGCCATGACATAGGCCACAAACCCGGCCCGGCCCTCGGCCTTGAGCGCGGCGAAACGGGCATCGATACGCGCAGTGGTCATTGCGCCGGCGCGGGCGTCACGGCCGGCTGGTCCGAGCAGACATTGCCCGGGATCGGACCAAAGCCGAGATAGCCGACCGCATCCGGCCCTGCGGGCCGCGACGTGTCGTAGAAGGCCTGCATCTGCAGGCCGTCGCAGCCGCCCGCGTCGCGGCGGCGCACGAAGATCACGCGATTGTCCTCGCCGCCCGCCGGGGTCCAGCCCCGGGACTGCAGGGCGGCGACATAGGTGTCGGCAAGCGCGCCGATCCCCACCAGCGGCGCACTGACACAGAAGGCCCGACCGGCCAGGCCATACAGATTGCCGCAGTCAGGGGCCAGGGTCGCGCCCGGCAGCACCAGATTCTCCGCCGCGCCATCCTGCGCCATCGCCGGCACCGCCAGCAGGGCCGCCGCGGCCGCCATCATCGCGATTTTCATGGTCTACAACTCCACGCCCAGATGCTTCGCCACGGCGAAGATGTCCTTGTCGCCCCGCCCGCACATATTGAGCACGACATCGCCGCCCTTGCCCACGTCCTTCGCGATCTCGCCGATCCGGGCCAGAGCATGGCTGGGCTCCAGCGCGGGGATGATCCCCTCCAGCTTGGAACACAGCTGGAAGGCTTCCA